>JAKQEF010000097.1 GCA_029558675.1 Bacteroidota bacterium
GTAGGTACGAGGTTTTGGTAGCATCAATATCGGCGCAAAAATGTCGAAGAACTTTTTTAATCTTGTAATCGCTCAGTTTACTATATTTTACAAGGCTCATAGGACAAAGATATGAATTTTTCCTAGTCTTAAGCCTTGATAAATATTACAACCACTTTAGGAGATGGCTTACATGGAACTCCAAAATATTCTGAAAAAGGAGAATATTACTTTATTAATGGTAATAATCTCTCTGATGGTAAAATATTAATTAAACCTGATACTAAAAGAGTAGACAAAGAAGAGTTTGAAAAGTATAAAAAAAATCTTAATCAATCTACTGTACTTGTCTCTATAAATGGCACAATTGGTAATACTGCTTTTTATAAAGATGAACCTGTTATATTAGGAAAAAGTGCTTGTTATTTTAATGTAGCGGAAGGAATTAGTAAGGAATATATTCGGTATAATTTAAAAACGCCTGCGTTTATTAATTATGCCATTAAAAATGCTACAGGCAGTACTATTAAGAATGTTGGTTTAAAAACAATGCGAGATTATTTAGTACCTGTACCAGTCAATAAAAATGAACAAAATCAAATCGTAAGAGAAATTGAATCTCGTCTATCGATTTGCGACAAGGTAGAGCAAAGCATCAGCGAAGCATTGGAAAAAGCAGAAGCACTGCGGCAAAGCATTTTGAAAAAAGCATTTGAGGGGAAATTACTCACTAAGGCAGAAATAGCCAAATGCAAACAGGAAGCCGATTACGAGCCGGCAAGTGAATTATTAAAGAAAATTAAAGCAGAGAAGAAATAATATGTCAGATTCAGCAATTATATCAAAGATTTGGAACCTTGCCAGCGTACTCCGAGACGATGGTGTTAGTTATGGCGATTATTTGGAGCAAATTACTTATTTATTGTTCCTTAAAATGACCGATGAACTCAACAAACCGCCATACAACAGGGGTTTGAAATTTCCACGCATTAAAGATGTAGAAGGTAAGGAAATTGCTAACGGAGAGTTTTGTAATTGGGAAACCTTATCGGGCAAACGTGGTGCAGAGTTGGAGTCGTTTTATTCACAATTGCTTCGCAGTTTGAGTACCGAAAAAGGTATGTTGGGGCATATTTTCACCAAAAGCCAAAACAAGATTCAAGACCCTGCGAAGCTTTCGAGAGTTATCAGCATGATTGACCAGGAACAATGGTCGATGATGGGAGCCGATGTTAAAGGCAAAATATACGAGGGTTTGCTCGAAAAGAACGCCGAGGATACCAAATCGGGTGCAGGACAGTATTTTACGCCACGTGCTTTGATTAAAACAATGGTTGCCTGTGTACAGCCAAAACCCATGAAAACCATTGCCGACCCTGCTTGTGGAACGGGCGGTTTCTTTTTGGCTGCATACGATTGGATAGTGGAACACAACCAGCTTGACCGTGACGAAAAAGAGTTTTTGAAAAACAAAACATTCCATGGCAACGAGATTGTAGCCAACACGCGTCGCTTATGCCTGATGAACATGTATTTGCACAACATTGGCGATATTACCAGCGATAGTTCTATATCATCAAGCGATGCACTGGTAGCCGATACGGGAAATCGTTACGATTATGTGCTTGCAAATCCGCCTTTCGGCAAAAAGAGCAGCTACACCGTAACCAACGAAGAGGGCGAAGCTGAAAAGGAAGATTTAAGTTACAACCGTCAAGACTTTTGGGAAACAACCTCGAACAAGCAGCTTAATTTTTTACAGCACATCAAAACCATGCTTAAAGTTACAGGACAAGCAGCCGTTGTTTTGCCCGATAATGTACTGTTTGAGGGCGGAGCAGGTGAAGAGGTGCGCAAGCAATTGATGCTTACAGCAGATTTACATACCATTTTACGTTTGCCAACAGGTTTGTTTTATGCACAAGGAGTTAAAGCAAATGTTTTGTTTTTTGACAACCGTGCAGCAAGCAAAGAAGCACAAACAAAAGGAGTTTGGTTTTACGATTACCGCACCAATGTACACCATACTTTGAAGAAAAAGCAAATGACAACTGCCGATTTGGATGAATTTGTAAAGCTTTATAATCCTGAAAACCGCCACAAACGCACCGAAACGTGGAACGAACAAAATCCCGAAGGTCGTTGGCGAAAATTCACCTACGAAGAAATATTGGCAAGGGATAAAACCAACTTGGATATTTTTTGGCTCAAAGACAAAAGCCTTGCTGACTTAGATAATTTGCCCGACCCAGATATTTTAGCAAGCGAGATTATAGAAAACATTGAATCGGGTTTAAATAGTTTCAAGGAAATTATGGAAACGATAAACGGAAATACCGAGAAATGAAAATAAAGAGTATTGAAATAACGAATGTAAAGGGTATTGGTAGTCATAACTTCCAATTAGACCTAATACCAAACAAACCAAATATTTTGGTTGCCCCTAATGGGTTTGGGAAAAGTTCATTTGGTGTTGCATTTGACTCATTACGGGGAAATAAAATTGAGTTAGACGCAAAGAATTATCACAATGACGATAAAGCTAATCGCCCTGTTATTTCAATGCTTATTGAAGATGATTTAGGTCAAAGAACACTAATTGCAAATGATACACAAAATACGATAAATGATGAATTTGATGTTTTTGTAATTAATAGTCAACTATTTGCAAAAGCAACAAAATTAAATATTAGTGGAAATATCATAGTTAAATCATCGTTAGAGATTTCACCAACTGTATTAATCCCAACAATACCACCAAAAGTAGAATTTAATTACAAAGCTGCTGATTTGAAAAGTAGTTTTGGTGCAAATGGCAAAATTTTACCTAACCTTTCTAATATTTTAAATTGTGCGCCTTTACTTTGTGATATTGGCGATTTAGTGGATTTTAGAAAATTTTCGCAAGTGAAAATCTCCCGTATCCTTGACACAATCAAAGCCGAAATAAATTCAAGAAACGAAAAAGCTACAGAGATTAAAAATTGGATAGAATCTGATAAGAAAGCTGAATTTTCAACCATTCCATAATTCATTAAACTTTCGAGCATTCTTAGGAACTTTAACGAAATTCAATCTGATGCAGATAGCTATTTGGCGGCTTTTCAGATAATCGCTATTGAAGAGTCAATGGGTGCCAATTTCAAAAAAGCAATAAATTATAGCTGCTACCTTGAAGATAAAGCTTATTATGAAAATACAATTGCAAGTTTTAATACAACTCGTCATAGGATAAGACCATCAGTTGATAAAAAATATAACCGCTTGATTGTTGAATGGCCTAAAGCTCACGAAATATCAAATGGTCAAAGAGATGTGCTTTCATTTATAACTTTATTAATGAAAGCAAAACGAAATTTTAGAAAGACCAATTGCATATTGGTTATTGATGAAATATTTGATTATTTGGATGATGCAAATCTCATTTCATTTCAATATTTCATTACAACTATGATTGAAGAAATGAAAGAAGTAAATAAAAACTTCTTTCCTATTTTAATGACACACCTTGACCCTTTTTATTTCAATCACTTTTGCTTTAATCGACATAAAATAAAAGTGGTTTATTTAAAAGATATGCCATTCAGTTCAAACCCAAATATTGCAAAACTTATAAGAAACAGAGAGGATTCAAGAATTCAAACCAACGTAGATACATACTTTTTCCATTTTCATCCTACTGCAATTGATATTTCAACAGATTTTACAAATCTTGGTTTACCACCAAATTGGGGCGTTTCAACAAGATTTCATCAAGTAATAAGAGGTGAAATAACAAAATACCTAAATGACCAAACTGATTATGACCCATTAGCCATTTGTTTTGGTGTGCGAACTCGTATTGAGGAATTACTTTATGCTATGATACCGGAACAGGATAAAAGAGATAAATTTATCAATGACGAACACGGTACAAAGAAAAAGCTTGAATATTGTGAAACATTGGGTTTAAATGTTCCTGAAAGTTACTATTTGCTTGGTATTATCTACAATGACAGATTACATTTTAAAGGAAATGCGGATATAGCCAGACCAGTAGCTATAAAATTGGAAAACATGACAATAAAGAAAATGATTCGAGATATTTTTAAATAATGAATAGTATGCCCACGCTTCAAAGCCACACACATTGCCAAGCCGCACAAGCCAACGTTAAATCCAAAGCTTGTCAAAGAGTGTGTCTTTCCCAACGCACGGGAGACATTGCAGCAAAATTGATTGATAATGAGATAAATAAACAAAAATCGCCAGTGCCTAACAAGCGGTATAAAGCATTGGGGTTTAAGTGGTTATGCAAAGTTTCTGCACTGCATCAAAGTTCGTTATCGGGGGATAAGGACGCCGCTCCGAACTCCCCCACTGGGCACACCCCCAGCCGTTAAACTACCATCCACCGCTATTAACATTGACAAATGACAGCCTCTATTATAAGCATCGACCCGGATTAGACCCAATATGGACAGAGTGTTTCGCCAATAAATTACTCGAAGCTTAGCAGGAAGATTAGTAAATATCTCTTTTTTTGATAGTTTTGTCAAGCAAAACTATTAAATCCAATTGCCAACCACAGGTTAAAAACATGTCGGATTCATTGGTTTTATATCGATTCGCACCGAAACATGGATTATCCGTGGGAATTAAGGCCCGGTTCTACAACCCTGTGCTCAACATGGACACAACAGTTAACCCCAAATCAAACAAACCATGAAACATAAAATGTTCATTTTGACCTTATGGATACTCATAAGCTGTTTTTCTTTTGGTCATGGACAAAACATTGTTGGAAACATCACGGGTGAAGTAAAGGACAAGCACTCGCAAACCTCTTTGCCCGGAGCAAACATTGTTGTGCTTTCCAATAATCTTACCTTTGGCACAACAACCAATCCCGAGGGCTACTTCCACCTTGAGGAAATACCCGTAGGACGGGTATCCGTTACCATAAGCTTTGTGGGGTACAATTCCGTGTCGCTCCAGAATATTGAGCTGACCTCCAAAAAGACCCTGTTCCTTGAGGTTGAACTGATAGAGAAGATTGAAAGTATTGAAGAGGTTAGCATTACCGCTTACCAAAAGGATAAGACCATCAATGAGTTTGCCACCATAAGCGCACGGACGTTTACGGTTGAGGAATCGAATAAGTTTGCGGGCAGCTGGGGCGACCCGGCACGCATGGTTTCGAACTATGCCGGGGTAATCACGGCAGGCGACCAGCGGAATGATATCATAATCAGAGGAAATTCGCCCATTGGGCTGGTATGGCGTTTAGATGGGATTATCATTCCCAACCCCAACCACTTTGGTACATACGGCACCACCGGAGGCCCCATTAGCATCCTGAACAACAACCAGCTTACCAACTCCGATTTCTTCACCGGTGCCTTCCCGGCTGAGTTTGGCAACTCGCTGTCGGGTGCCTTCGACCTGAAAATGAAGAGGGGAAATAACCAAAACCACGAATTCATGGGGCAAATGGGGTTCAATGGCTTTGAGCTTGGGGCCGAAGGCCCACTATCAAAAAAACAGCGCAGCTCGTATATGATCAACTATCGCTACACCATGATGGACGTTATGGGTGCCATGGGAATGTTTGAAGTGGGTGGTATCCCAAAATATACAGACCTATCGTTTAAGTTTTCGCTCCCCACAAAGAAAGCCGGAACATTTTCGCTGATAGGGCTGGGGGGCATGAGCAAAATCAAACTCGAGGAGGATGCGGGTACGGGTTGGACCTCGGACATGCTTCCCGGAACACAGGTTTTCAACGGCGCAAAAATGGGAGTTATAGGCCTGTCCAACAAGTATTTCCTGTCAAACAGCACGCGTGTTGAATCCTCTTTATCCACAAGCTTTTCCAATTCATTCAACGAAGTGGATACCCTGCGCAACGACGAGTACTCGAAATACTATTACGACAACTATAACGAAACAAGGCTGCTGATCTCATCGAAGCTGATATCGAAAATCAATGCCAAAAATACCATTCAGGGCGGCGTGATTGTGGAGCAATTTTTCTTCAATTTTTACGACGAGAACCATAATCAGCAAACAGATGAAATTATCAACGATACCGATATCAAGGAGAGTACCGGATTGTACCGGGGATTTGTTCAGCTAAAACATGGCTTCTCCGACAACCTGTTTCTCAATGCGGGCATTCACAGCCAGCTGTTTGCGCTGAATAATTCGGGGATGATTGAACCCCGCCTGGGGTTGAAGTATAGCCCGGGCAGCAAACATTCGCTAAGCCTGGGATACGGCCTTCACAGTCAAACCCAACCCAAGTTAATCTATTTTATACAGACTCAATCAGCGGCATCTGCGGATGAGTACACGCTTACCAACAAGGAGCTGGGTTTCACCAAAAGCCACCACTTTGTTGCGGGATACGATTATAAGATAAGCGCCAACCTGCGGTTGAAGATTGAAGCCTATCACCAGTCGCTCTACAACATTCCCGTGGAGAAGCGGATATCATACTTTAGCATGGCCAACTACGGCGCAAATTTTTACAACGAGAAGGTGGATAGCCTAACCAACGATGGTATTGGCAAGAATAGCGGCGTAGAGCTCACCTTTGAGAAATTCCTGAGTAAAAATTTTTACTTCATGCTCACCACTTCGCTGTACGATTCCAAATACCAAGGAAGTGATAAGGTATGGCGCAACACCGCTTATAATGGGAATTATACTGTCAACCTGCTGGCAGGCTACGAATTGCCCATAAAAAGCGACGCGCTATCGTTCAACATAAAAGTGGTTACGGCCGGGGGTAACCGATATATTCCCATAGATTTGGAGCAGTCAATACTACGGGGAGAAGCGGTTTACAACTACGATGAAGCCTATGAACCACAGTACGACAACTACTTTAGGGTTGACCTTCGCATTGCATTCCGAAAGAACTCGCCCAAGATATCGCAGGAGTGGTCGTTCGATGCCCAAAACCTGACGGATCGCAAAAATGTCCTCACCCAACGATATGACCACGATACGCAGTCGGTGGTGGATGTCCTGCAGATGAGCTTCTTCCCCATTGGTTCGTGGAAAATTTATTTTTAACCGAATAATCCTATTTCGCCAAAGGCGACAGACTTCATGTATTCTCACCTTAACTCTATACCTGACAGGTTTGGGAAACCTGTCAGGTATTTCAGCTGCATAATAATAATGCAATGCCACTGAACCCATAGGGTTCAAGGGCATAACCCCTGACAGGGTTCAAAACCCTGTCAGGGGTAAAAAGTTGCAGCGAAGCGAACCCTGCAGGGGTCGGCGAAGTCAAACATTATGCCTTAGGGGGAAGACTCAAGGCTTGACTCTAAGGCAAACCTTGAGTGTGAGTGACGGGGCTTCAGCCTCATTAATAATAAAACTCACACCTGACAGGTTTTTGGAAACCTGTCAGGTTTATCACGTTTTAGCCAATTATTTAAAGGCATAACCCGCAAATAGACAAAAGATTATTATATTTGTATAAATCAAACACGGCGTGATGAGAAGTTTGGAGATTATTGGAGAGGCAACAAAAAAGATACCTGCTGATTTCAAGGTTAATTGGAGTTACATTAAGTGGAAGATATGGCAGGCATGAGAGACAGATTGATACATGATTATATGGATGTTAATTATTGCTGACTGTTGTTACAGGTTTAGCAGCGTGAAAGATTAAAAATTGAAATATTTACAGCTATGAAAAAGTACATCATAATCTCTTTAGTAGTAACGCTTTTGTTTTCATGCACAACGGACAGGAAAAAGGCCTATGAGCATTATTTAAAAGCAAAAGAATTAGTAAAGCAGGGCGATATTAAAAACGCATTTGCTGAAATTGATAACGCCATTGCCCTGGATAGCACCAATCTCGATTTTCAAATAGTCAAAGCACAAATTAACTATGAAGCGGATAACTACGAAGAGGCCATAAGCATTCTCAAAGGGCTTTTAAGTAAGAATTTCAAAGCCGACACGGTTAATTATAGAATTGGTGCATACTATTTTGAACACGGGATGCATTTTTATAGACAGAATGAAATAACTAAAGCAAATGAAGCCTTTGAAAAAGCTACTATTTATTACAACTACGCCATTAACAAAAACATAAAATACTACAATGCATATGTTGAAAAGCAAAGAGCTTTACATAATTTAAAAAGATATGATGAAGCTTTAGTTGTGATAAATACCGCACTCAAACTCTTTCCTGATGAGATTATACTTATAGGAACCAGGGGCATTGAAAAAATATATTTAGGAGACCTGACAGGGGCACTGACTGATTTAAACCAAGCCATTGAAAGCGATAAACTTGACTCAACAAAAATAGCAACAGCATACAGATTTCGAGGAAATCTATATATTGAAAAAGATAACTTTGACCAAGCCATAATGGATTATACTAGAGCTATAGAGTACGACCCAAAGGACGAATTAGCCCTATACAATAGAGCCCTATGCTATCAAGAAAAGGGATTGAAAGACAAAGCATGTGAGGACTTTAGAAAAGCCGCCGAATTAGGTTATATAAAGGCGTATAAAATAATTAAAGAGTATTGCAATGATTAGTTTATCTGTGCAGGAAGATAATAACTATACCCCGATACGTTTTAAAATCAAAGAGGATATAATTGTTATTGTTATATTACACTACCCTCACAATCATTTATCTAGCACGGCAATACTTCGATACCTAACCTAGACAAACGAAAAGTTAGAATACATAAAACATATTTAAATTATTCATATCCTCTAATGGGTTGAATGTTTGCGAAAAAAGAATGAACATAGTATATAAATATCGTGATTGGAATAATGAATTTCACAAGAAGTCATTGTTAAGCAATGAAATATATTTATCCTCGCCTAAACAACTAAATGACCCTTTTGATTGTAGAATTACTCCAAATTTTAAAGCTCTGACTAAAAAAGAAAAGGATGCTTATATTGATGAACTTGCTATAGAACAATTTGATGATACAATAAAGGAAGGTTCAAATTTTGAAACTTTATTTAAATCGTTAATTGGAAGAGCAAAAAATGAAAACGAATTTCAAAAAGAAATAGATAAAATTCACTTCGAATTTCAAAATAAGCATTATGGTGTTTTTTGCACTAGTTTAAGATGGGATAGTCTTCTTATGTGGTCGCATTATGCTAATTGCCATAAAGGTTTTTGCATAGGTTACAACCATAACAAATTACGGAATTCAAATTATTTTGGAAAAGAAGGCCCAGTACAATACGTCCCTGTGTATCCTAAATTAAAACCAAGGGTTGCAAAAAATGATTTGGAAGCAATTAAAAGAGGATTTATAGTAACACATTATAAATCTTTAGAATGGAGGGAAGAAGAAGAATATAGATTTTTTAAATTGTATCAAAATGAGCCAGATCTATTAGATAGGGCAATAAATATTCCCGATGATTTTATAGTAGAAATTATTCTTGGTATAGACATTTCTCTAGGTGATAGTATGGACATAATTGATATTTGTAAAAATAAGAGTATTAAGGTTTATAAAGCCATAAAAAAAGAATTTGAGTTCAAAATTGATAGAGTTCCATTAACAGTTTGACAAAGCCCTTACAACAAGGTATATATTAAATATTGTACACGTTTAAAATGTTAACTCAAAAAAAGTTTCAACATTTGGGATAATTACCATTTTTTAAACGCTTCCATATGGCTTCGCCACGATGGAAGGTTTTGGGAGGGAAGGAAAAGACTTTCCAACGTCCGAAGGACTTGGAAACGTCGGGTAAGGGAAAAGAATACTCACATCGAATCCCCAATCGACCAGCTGGATTACCAATTGTATGGGCTTACGCATGAGGAGATAAAAATTATAGAAGATAATGGATAAATCCATTGACAAAAAATTATTACACCACCCATTGCCCAAGGTTTAAACCCTGGGCAATGGGAAAGATATGTTTAATCGAAACCGTTTTAACGGTTTAAAAAATATTGTAAGATGTCCCATTCATTCTATAAAATATGGATACATGCCATATGGGCAACCAAGGAGCGTATGCCTTTAATTCAACCATCGGTTGAAAAACAAATTCATCAATTTATTGCCGAGCAATTAAGGGAACAAGGTTGCCCTGTAAGGATAATTAACGGTATGCCCGACCATATCCATTGCTTGTTTCTATTAAGCCCAAAGCAATCAATAGCAGATGTCATAAAACAAATAAAAGGCAGCTCTTCGCATTTCATCAATCAAAATAATCTGATAGCTGAAAAATTTGCATGGCAAACAGGTTATGCCGCTTTTTCCGTTTCGGAATCCGTTGTTGACAAGGTATTCCAATATATCAAGAACCAAAAACAACATCATGCAAAAAAAGCATTTCAGCAGGAATATGATGAGTTTTTAAAATTGTATGGGCTTGAAAAATTATAGAAAATTGGATAAAGCCATTGACGCAAGATTTTTACACCACCCATTGCCCAGGGTTTAAACCTTGGGCAATGGGATTAATGAGAAAGCCCATCATCAAAAGAGATCATTACAGCATTATCAACCCCCGAGAACATGGGGAACAGCACAATCAAACAGTTTTATGATTGTTCTATGCCGAGAGATTGTTACTTTTGCAACTCTTTTTTGATTTTTACTAAAAGTTGATTTCATGTTTGACGCCGCAACAGCAAAGCACGTTGAAATAGTGGCAAGGGAGCTTAGCCTTGCATTCAAGCAGGTGGCCAATACCGCCAAGCTAATCGCCGAGGGGGCCACTGTTCCATTTATCAGCCGCTACAGGAAGGAGCTAACAGGCAGCCTCGACGAGGTTGTGATTTCGGCTATCCGCGAACGCCTTGCCAGGTTAGAGGAGTTGGCCAAGCGAAAGGAAACCGTTCTCTCAACCATCGAGGAGCAGGGAAAGCTCACCGATGAGCTGCGCCGCCGCATCGAGGAGTGTTTCGACCCCGTGGAGCTGGAGGATATTTACCTGCCCTACAAGCCCAAACGCCGCACCAGGGCCACCATAGCCAAGGAAAGGGGGCTGGAGCCCCTGACCCAAATACTGATGAAGCAGAAGGAGAACGACGTGGCCGCCGTGGCACAGAAATTCATTACCGATGAGGTTCCCACGGTGGAAGCTGCGCTGGAGGGAGCCCGCGATATCATTGCCGAGTGGATTAGCGAAAACGAAAGGGCGCGCAACATTGTTCGCAACCATTTTCATCGGTATGCCATTATCCGTTCGAAAGTGGTGAAGGGCAAAGAGGAAGAGGGTGCCAAGTTTTCCGACTACTTCGCATGGGAAGAGCCCGTTAAGAAGTGCGCTTCGCACCGTTTCATGGCCATGCGGCGCGGGCAAGCCGAAGGCTTCCTAAGAGTATCCATCACCCCTCCCGACAACCCCGTGCTGGACGACCTCTCGCAGGCATTCGTCACGGGCGATTGCGAGGCAGCCGACCAGGTGGACTACGCCATTGAGGACAGCTACAAGCGGCTTATTGAGCCGAGCATCGAGAACGAGTTTACCTCGGAGCTGAAGGAGAAGGCCGATGAGGAGGCCATCAGGGTTTTCTCCGAAAACCTGCGTCAGCTGTTGCTCTCGCCACCCCTGGGGCAAAAGTCGGTGCTGGGCATCGACCCGGGCTACAGAACGGGCTGCAAGGTGGTGTGCCTGGATGCGCTGGGCAACCTTCTGCACAACGAGACCATCTACCCTCACCCACCCCAAAGCGAGACGGGCAAGGCCATGAGCAAAATCTCGTCGCTTGTGGATTCGTACAAGATTGAGGCCATTGCCATAGGCAACGGCACCGCCGGCCGCGAAACCGAGGCATTGGTGAAGCGTATCCGCTTCAATCGCGATGTCCGCGTTTTTGTGGTTAGCGAGGATGGGGCCTCCATCTACTCCGCATCGCCCACGGCCAGGGAGGAGTTTCCCCAATACGACGTCACCGTGCGTGGCGCCATTTCCATCGGCCGCAGGCTGATGGACCCGCTGGCCGAACTGGTGAAGATTGACCCCAAATCCATTGGAGTGGGTCAGTATCAACACGATGTGGATCAGGGTAGGCTCAAGCAGGGGTTGGACAGCGTGGTGGAGAGCTGCGTGAACCACGTGGGGGTTAATCTCAACACGGCCAGCAAGCACCTGCTGATGTACGTGTCGGGCCTTGGCCCGCAGCTGGCAAAAAACATTGTGGAATTCCGCACTGAGAATGGCGAGTTCAACGGCAGAGCACAGCTGAAGAAAGTGCCCCGGCTTGGTGAAAAAGCCTTTGAGCAGTGCGCGGGCTTCCTCAGAATAGCCGATGCCACTAATCCTTTGGACAACAGCGCAGTACATCCCGAGAGTTACCATGTGGTGGAGAGCATGGCCAAGGACCTAAACTGCACCGTGGCAGAGCTGCTGAAGGACGAGGAGTTGCAATCGAAGATTGAAATCAAGCGTTACATCAGCGAAACTGTCGGCCTGCCCACCCTCAAGGATATAGTGGCCGAGCTGGCAAAGCCGGGTCGCGACCCGCGGCAGGGTATCAGGGTGTTCGAGTTTGCCGAGGGTATTTTCTCCATGGAAGACCTTATACCCGGGATGGTTGTCCCCGGCATTGTAACCAACATCACCAACTTTGGGGCCTTTGTCGATATCGGGGTTAAGCAGGACGGGCTGGTTCATATCTCGCAAATGGCCGACAGGTTCGTATCAAACCCTGCGGATGTGGTTAAACTGCATCAACACGTTACGGTGAAGGTGCTGGAGGTGGATATCCCAAGGAAAAGGATTCAGCTGTCCATGAAAGGCATTTAGATTGCTGAAATAGGCCGGGTTGCCATATTTCACTAGTCCAAGACCTCAACTATTTAACCATTCTACCCAAATCCTCGGTACGGCTTAGCCATCTTTGCCTTTGCAGCTCTTGCGCTTTTCGCACAGGCGAGAAAATTGTTGTCTTTACCTTACGGATACCGCAGAAATGCAACAAACTCCTCTTTACTGAAGATATTCCCGGCCCCCGATATATCAAATGGTAATACCAAACCGGTGTATCCATTGTGGTGATAATACGTGCTGTTTTCCCGTTCATCAAAGTGATTGGGAACGGAGAGTTGTGCTGATACTGAAAAGCGAAACCGGGCAGAAATACCCTATCTACGAACCCTTTGAATAGTGCGGGATATGTTCCCCACCACGTGGGGAAAATGAAAGCCAAATGGTTGGCCCCGGTGATTAAATCCTGCAAAGCCTTGACATCCGGCTCGGGATCAGGCAGCTCGGAGAACCCATGTTCCAAATTGGGGTTAAAAACCAAGTCGGATAGATGCACAACATGGCAGCTATGCCCTGCCGATTGTGCCCCGACACCATACCTTTCGGCCAAGGCATGACAAAAACTGTTCTTGACAGGATGACCGTTGATTACTAGTACATTCATAGCTTTCAAAATTTGAATAGATAACCTATGGCAATGTGCAGTGGAGTGACTCGAAAATCTGACATGGTGAATATATCCAAAACATCCGAAGAGAATTGCTGCTTATAGCGCGCTCTCCCGCATCGATATGATATTTGGACCAAGCCCCCGTGCTTGGGAAGGCGTTTGAGTGTGTGAGAGTAACGCACTCCTATATCCGACATGGGTACAGCATTAACCTCTTGCTCATGCTTAAAAAAATATACACCCAAACCGCCATTTACGCAAATCTGATTTTGAGAGTCGCCATACGCCGTATAGGCCGCACCAATTCTAAACGTATAGTTCCTAAACACCCCGGGCAGATTCTGATTGGCAATACCCGCAAACAAATGCCCAACAACCCTTTCCCCGACAAGATTATGTTCCAAACCCACTTCAATATGGTCCAATGCAAACTGCAACGACGCTGCACTCCGGGTTTGTGCGATGCTGTTTTGTGTAAAAATCGCAATGCAAATAACGACGATAAATCTTACCATTTTTTCTACCAAATAGTTATCTTAATATTTTGCACAATATCCCTGGCAGTGGTGAGCTTATCCAAATTCTCGTAAATACTGCCATCCGTGCCATCGGGGCTGCTATGGCCAATGGGTTGCAGAGATGCCTCTCTGGTATCGGGATAAATTATTGCTGCATAGACCACTGCAGGCTGTCCGCTGCCCATTTCGCCACCGGAATAGTTCTCGGCACCCTCCACTGCATCCACGGGAAAATTACTGTTGAAATCGATGGAATGGTTGAATTCGGCTTTTACCACAAAGGGCTTTTCTATGCTCTTTAGGGCTACCTGTATGGTTTTCCTGCCCTGGGGAGTAGCCCCCGTAATGCCGTCGGCAAGGGGCTGTTTCTTTGTGGGCAGCAGCAGGCCATCCTCGTACACCACTCCCCGCTGATGGCACCAATGGGGCAATGTTTCCTTCCGCCTGTTCCCCTTATTAAAAATCCATCCCTCCGTTGCAATCTTATGGGTAACAAATATGGTAGTGAGGTAATTCCCCGATATATCCTCGATCCAAATGGCAAATTGCGGTGTATTCTTTTGTTTTAAACCCAGGAACAGGGGAAAATCGTGCAACCATTGTTCGCCCGGAAGAACAGTGATCTCCATGTCGCCCTCCTTGAAATGGAGCTCTTCCTTTTCGCATGCTGTCAAACAGAATAGGAATGCCAACATGATAAGCCTTGTTACTATCATTTCTCTTTAAGTTTTTTGTGATGATTTGAGAACACGAATGAATGAAGGTTCAGGTTAAAAACCTTTGATAAATATCAAAAAATCAGGCCTTCGATTTTCTGATACGGCTCAAAGTTTCCTGCGTTATTCCAAGGTAAGAGGCGATATACTGCAACGGTATCGTGTTGATGTACAGGGGGTACTTCTCCAACAATTTCCTATATCGTACTCCGGCAGGCTGATTCAGCAGCATGAAAAGATGCTCCTCTGAGTGTATGGCCACCGATTCGGCTATAAGACGACCCACTCTTTCAAATTTGGGATATTTCTCATAGAGTTCGTTCAAATCGTTTTTCGATAGTTCAAGGGCTTCCATATTACACATGGCCTGAACATTCACATGCGAAGGCAACCCGGTGAGAAAACTTGTGTAGGTAGTCACAAAAGTAGGGGCAAAATAGAAATCGCTGGTGATTTCAGTACCATTATCATCGAAATGAAAAAAACGGACATACCCGTTATTCACAAAGAGCAGCCTGTTGCACACCTTGCCGTCCTCGGCAATAAGTTCGTTTTTCTTAATCTTTCTATAAACGAATATTTTATTAATCATTTGAATATCAGCGTCTGTGAGCTGAACGAAATTTCCCAGATAGCTATGTAAAGATTCTAACATATTGAGCACCAAAACAGACGTAAAGGTAAGCATTTTTACTCTTCTGAGGATAGAGGAAAATCTCAGTATTAGTCCAACTTCATTCTTTTGCACGTTTCATTAGCCAATGCAAAGTACATTTTCTACTTTTGTCCACAGGTGTTAAACAAAAAGCTTTACTATCCGGGGTGTTATGATAATAGGCACAATGATAAATATGGCTACGGCCATGGGGGTTGGCGTAATGCTTTCGGCCATACCCATGCTGATATATCAAGGGGGGCTCACGCTGCCGGCAGCATGGTTTGGGAAATCGCTAAGCGAAACCATGATTGACGAGATAACCGCCATTGGCGGTATCCTACTCATCGGGATTGGCTTTACCATGCTAAATATCAAAAAGATAGATATGCTAAATCTTTTACCTGCACTTATCATCATAATCCCATTGGTTTACTTTTTTGGATAAACAACGCAAACCATGATTACCGATAGAACGGAACAATTGAAAAGGCTTTTCAAAACCCGGTTTGGCTCCGAGGCGCGCAAGGTAATACCCTTGCCCCAAGGCGGTTCGGACAGGATATACTGCAGGCTGTCCGACGGCACTCAAAGTGCCATTGGTGCCTACAATCCGGATGTGGGAGAAAACAGGGCATACTTCTACCTTACGGGGCATTTCTTTGACAAGGGCTTTCCGGTGGTGCAATTGCTTGGCATTGCACACGATGAAAAGCATTACCTCGTGAGCGACCTGGGCGACTGCACGCTGATGCACAGGTTTGGCTGCACGCTGTGGGAAAAGGGGAAAGATTCGGCAACGAAAAGAACCCTCAAACAGTCGCTAGCCCTATTGGCACAGCTTCAGATTGAGGGTGCAAAGGGTTTGGATTTCAGCCGGTGCTACCCCAAGAGCACATTCGACAGGCAAAGCGTGATGTGGGATTTTAACTACTTTAAGTACAGCTTCCTCAAACCGTCGGGCATACGTTTCAATGAGGCCAAACTCGATGACGACTTCATGGCTTTTGCCGAGATGCTCCTTGCCCAACCCTGTTCATACTTCCACTACCGCGATTTCCAATCGCGCAACATCATGCTTGTGAATGACGCACCCTACCTGATTGATTATCAAGGAGGAAGAAAAGGGCCACTACTCTACGATGTTGCCTCGTTCCTCTATCAGGCCAAGGCCAATTTCCCGCAATGGCTTCGAGAAGAAATGCTGGACTACTACCTCGAAAAGGTAAAAGAGATGGAACCCGTGAACATCCACGAGCTGAAAAAGCACTTCCCCAACTTTGCCCTGTTCAGGGTTATCCAAACCCTTGGAGCGTACGGGTACAGGGGCTTTTTCGAAAGGCGGGCGCATTTCCTCGAAAGCATCCCACTTGCCGCCCGAAACCTTTCGCACCTGTTGGAAGCCGCCACCGTTTCGATTCCCACCCTGTTGCCAATCCTTAAGGCGATAAACGAAAAGTATGGAACAAAGCCCCAAGAAAATGATTCCTTTGAGGGGTTAACGGTGGAAATTACCAGCTTCTCATTCAAAAAGGGCTACCCCATGGAGCATGTCGAGCATGGAGGCGGCTATATTTTCGACTGTCGCGCCTTGCCAAACCCCGGCCGCCTGTTTGAATTTAAGGACATGAACGGATTCGACACACCGGTAATCGATTACTTTGCCAAGCATCCCGAGATTGAGCAGTACTTCGATACGGTTAAGATTACCATCAACCAATCCGTTGAGGCGTACCTCAAAAGAGGATTTAGCCATCTTTCCATAGCCTTTGGCTGTACCGGCGGGCAACATCGCTCGGTGTATATGGCCAACAGGTTGGCGCAGTGGGCCGAACAACTGGATGGGGTGCGGGTCAAACTATTTCATAGAGAATTGAATATCAGGATATAGCAAACCGAATACTGATTAACAAATCGGAAAGACAATGAAGGCAATGATACTAGCAGCGGGGTTGGGAACAAGGCTTGGGCACCACACGCTTCATCGGCCCAAGGCGTTGGTCGAGGTAAGCGGGAAACCCCTGTTGGCACACGTTGTCGAAAAGTTGGTAGCGGCAGGGGTGAGCGAAATTGTGGTGAACGTTCACCATTTTGCCCGTCAAATAGTTGATTATCTTGCATACCATGATTTCGGGGTGAGAATATTTACCTCGGATGAAACTGACCGGCTGCTGGACACCGGAGGCGGTATCGTCAGGGCACGGCATCTGCTTGATGTCAACGAACCCTTCCTGGTACACAACGTGGACATTCTCTCGGATATCGATATTAAAGGGCTTGCGGAACATCACCGTACGCATAATGCCCTGGCCACACTGGCCGTAGGCCAAAGAAAATCCGGGAGATACTTCCTGTTCGACCGGCATATGCAGCTGGCGGGGTGGCACAACACCCTTTCGGGTGAGGAGATAATTGCCGTGAAAGGCAATGAACCGCTCCATGAGTATGCCTTTGCGGGTATCCATGTAATCAGTCCGGCCATTTTTAACCTTTTACCCGGTACGGGGGCTTTCTCCATTGTACACTCCTACCTCGAATTGTGCTCCAAACACACCATAGCGGGGTTCGACACCACCGCCAATTGCGTCATCGACGTGGGAAAACCGGAAAGCCTGGCTAAGGCCGAAGAATTTTTGAAGAAACAGTAGTGCGAACCCCCGGTGCCATGCACCATCACGCACCAATGGTTATTTACCTAATCAATCACCCCCGACCCAATGAGCTCGTCACCTTGGTACCAAGCGGCAAACTGACCCGCCGTGATGCCCCGCTGCGGATTTTCGAAAATGATGTACATCCCATCCTCATTCCGATGGAGGGTTGCCCTCTGCAAGGGTTGGCGGTAGCGGATGCGAACGAGAAAATCCTCTTTTTGGCCTATGGTTATTTCCAAATCGGGGCGCACCCAATGGATGTGGTTGCGAGCAATGAACAGCCCCCGACGATATAAACCGGCATGGTTCTGCCCCTGCCCCACATACACAATATTCTTCTCAACATCAATGGCTATGACGAAAAGAGGCTCTGCCGTTCCTCCCACGTTGAGCCCTTTGCGCTGACCAATGGTATAAAAGTAGGCACCCTTGTGCTGTCCTACCAACTTTCCATCCATGGGTTTATATACCACCGGGGCAGCAAGTTGGGCAAGAGAACTACTCTCCTGCTGAAGACTGTAGCCGGGAAAATTTTTGGGAATTTCTATAATGCTTCCCTGTTTTGCTTTAAGCTTTTGCTGAAGAAACACGGGTAAATCAACCTTTCCCACAAAGCAGATACCCTGCGAATCCTTGCGTTGGGCTGTGGCCAGCCCCAGTTCCCCTGCAATGCGCCGCACCTCCGATTTCACCACATCGCCAATGGGAAAGAGGGCTTTGCTAAGCTGTTGCTGGCTGAGCTGGCACAGGAAATAGCTCTGGTCCTTGTTGGCATCCCTGCCCGCAAGCAGGCGGTACATGGGCTTGCCCTCAACAGTAATCTCTGCCTTGCGGCAGTAGTGCCCCGTGGCAACAAAATCGGGGTTGAACACCTGCGATGCCTTAACAAACTCATCGAACTTAATCTCGCGGTTGCAAAGTACATCGGGGTTGGGAGTGCGCCCCTGCGAGTACTCGCTGAACATGTAATCCACCACACGCTTACGGTACTCATCGCTAAGGTCAACCATCTCAAAGGGGATTTGCAGCTTTCGGGCCACCATCCGCGCAAAATCGAAATCCTCGTCAAAGGGGCAATCGCCCTTAAGAAGGCCGGTGGTATCGTGCCAATTCTTCATAAACAGGCCTATCACATCGTATCCTTGCTGTTTGAGCACATAGGCCGCCACGCTGGAATCGACACCTCCCGATAATCCCACTACCACCCTTTTCATCCCGGTTTGCATTTATACCACATTAAATCGTGGCAAAAGTACTTAAAAAATGGCGGTCGGCTACGATTCGATTCCTCTTTAAAAAAATCAAAAAAAAAATTTACTTTTTTTTCTTTAAAAAAAATATTTACTTTTCCTCAATTTTTCAATGTATCAACCTTTAGAATGTGAAGGTGAATTACTTCAGCTCAATTGTTTTTTCTATTAACTTTTTATTTTGCTATACCCGATTCAGCTGTTTGGATTACATACCATAAAAATGGGCTGCATAGATGAGAATTATTAAATGGTTTTCCATTTTTTACTTTACACTATTAGGAATTAAAGTTGGCGCACAGGATCAACGCCTTATTGATAGTTTATACACGTTAGTATCGAAAACACAGAGCGACTCGCTCAAAGTGGATATACTAAACCAGATAGCCTCACATTACATCTTCACAAAACCATCGGACTGTCATACCCCTGCATTTAAAGCTCTTGCATTAGCACGTTCAAAGCACTATACGGTTGGTGAACTTAACGCATTACTCCGCATAGGGGTGATGCACTATAAACTAAGTAATTTCGATGTCTCTAATTGCTATCTCGATACCGGTTTGTTTAAATCCATCCAACTAAAGGATAGCACATTTATAGTAAAGTTTCAGCACAATAAGGCAATCAACTTCACCTTTATGGGGCGCTATATGGATGCGCTCGATTTGCACTATAAGAATTTATCATTCTACAACGCAACCCGTGATACAGGGTCAATATGTAGGGCATTGCTCGATATTGCCAACGTGTATTATTACCTGTCCGACTATCAGAAAGCATACGAATCGGCCATGGAGGTTTACCAAACGGTGTCTAAAAAGGATGATCAAACAATTTTAGCAAATGCCTTGCATAGTTTGGGCGTTTTCACGAAGGAACTTAATCGGCCCGAGGAAGCATTGTTATACTATAAAAAATCTCTTGCGTTAAATCGTCAATTGGGGAATAAGTATGGCATATGTACCGATTTAATTAACATTGCCAATATATACTTTGATAAAAAAGAATATTCTGAATGCCTACCCATTTGGGATACTGTTATAAATATTTCTTCCGAGATAAATGCTAAGCAGTTGATGGCCATTGCCTATGTAAACCGAGGCAATACCTACTCGGCCCTAGAGCAACATTATAAGGCTATTGATAGCAAACTGAAAGCGTATAAACTTTTCGGAGAAATGAAATCTATAAAGGAGCAGGTTGACTGCGCCCTAAACCTTGGGAGCACTTATATTGACGTTAATAACCTTACTGAGGCAATAAAGTATTACAGGGAGGCATTCTATCTAAAGGACACCCTTTTTAACTCTGAAATGACTGAGAATATCGCCCAGATGCGAACAAGGTTTGAGACGGAGAAAAAAGAACAGGAAAACATTAGGCTACAGCAAGAAAACGAGCTACAGGCTCTGAAATTAATTGCTGGGAAAAATCGAACTTGGAACATACTATTGGCATTCGCACTTGTAGTTGTGGCTCTTGCTATTTGGTTTATGCGGTACAAGATGATGAAGAGGGCTGAAATGGAGCGTCAATTACACGCAGCAAACCAGCAGAGGTTTATGGAAGTTATTGCTGCCGAAGAGAAAGAACGCATACGCATTGCCAGAGAGCTGCACGATGGGCTTGGACAAATACTGTCCACAGCTCGTATCAATATGGCTAGCCTTGAAGAGACAGTGGTTCCCGAAGACGCATACCTGCTTCAAAATTCCCTTTCGCTCATTGATCAGTCGGTTGCCGAAGTGCGTAGCGTATCGCATAACCTTATGCCCGTATCGTTGATGCGCTATGGGCTTAAATCCGCAATTGAAGAAATAGCCCGAAAAATAAACGATTCGGGGAAAATCAAAGTGAAAATCAATTTATTAAACCTCGATGATAGGCTTCCGGAGAGCATTGAGGTTGCGGTTTATAGGTTAATTCAGGAGATTATTAACAATATACTTAAACATTCAGAGGCTTCATTCATTGGAATTGAAACCTTATCCAAGGACCACAACCATATGATTCTACATATTGAAAACGACGGTAAGCGCATGGATGTGGTTATGCTCAACGAATCGAAAGGTATTGGTTGGAAAAACATTCAAACACGAGTAGCCCTTTTAAATGGCGAGTTGTCTGTTATAGAAAGGCATGGTTCCGGTGCTATCATACAAATTAAATTCCCTATTTAGCAATGCAAGAGCCCATTAAAATACTCATTGTGGACGATCATCAAATGTTTATTGATGGCATAAAGGCGCTACTACGCAACGAAAAGCGATTTAAAATAGTGAGCGAGGCGCTTGACGGGAATTCGGCGCTGGAAAAGCTGAACGGTACAGCCGTTGATATCATGCTTACCGACATCAGCATGCCTAAGATGAGCGGTATAGAGCTAGCTTGGATGGTAAAAAATAAGCATCCCCATATCAAAGTGCTCTTCCTAACTATGTACAACGATCACGATATTGCCAACGATATTCTTATGAGCGAGGCCGAAGGGGTAATTCTGAAGAATACAGGCAAAGATGAACTGGTAGCAGCCCTCACTAACCTTGCCAACAATGGGACGTTTTTCAGCAACGAGGTGGTTACACAGCTCATGTTGAAAGTAAAAAAAGAGAAGCAAACGAAGGAAGAAACGGATTGCTTGTCAAAACGCGAAATGGAGATAATACGGCTGATTTGTGAAGACCTATCGAGCGAGCAGATTGCTGAAAAGCTGTTTATCAGCAAACGTACGGTTGACACCCACCGACAACATATCTACGAAAAAACCAAATGTAAAACCATTATCAGCCTCATCAAGTTTGCTATACGTAACAACCTGACTTTGCCATAGTTACAGTTCGTATCCGTATCAATACGTATTAATTTTCGGTATTATTCTCTATTTACTTTAGCGGTACTACAAAATATCTTTGATAGTACATTAATCAAATACCGAAATTATGGACTATCAAACTTCAATCCAAGTGGTTTCGCCACCAGGTGGAAAACCCCAGCCCCATGAATCATCATTCACACGGCGTAGAAGCCATATACCCAGTACAAAGCAGCATGGATTGGGCAAGCCCTATCCACTAAGGGGACTACTTGTTGACGATAGCAACAGTAGTTTTGATTAATGTGAGAGGGTGCTTTCGCAGGCAAATCTTGCAGGCACCCTCATTTTTACATCAATCCCCCTTGTTTTCAACTGTAATATCACAACCCAATTGTTTAATTATTAATACAATCATTATGAAAAGTGTAGTAAAAAATATTGTAATAGTTGCGATAGTAGTTTGGCTTGCAGAGCCCACATATTCGCAGAAACTGGTAACCAGTTCGGTTACACCATTAGAAAAAACTTCGCTTAAGGCAAAGAAATGGACCTTTGGCTATAACGACGATGGAAGTGCATACCAGGCACAATTCATCACACCCAAAGGGAAAGGCAAAACTATTGTGGATACCTATAGCTTCGATTCGAACCTACAGATGGTTAACCACAACTCGGAGGAAGTAACCGATAATGAAGCCCTTGTGATGGTTAAAAAAGCCAAAAAGGATCCCACATCGAAAGTTGACCCCAACCGACAGCTTAAAGAGGTGAAGGCCGATTATGTTAGGGTGGGATTGGGAGCGTTTAATACCGTATTGGAACATGGAGTGGTTACGGGCACCGAAACATGGAACGATCAGCTGGGCGACTACCTGTGGGAATTCAAATACGGCGAGGGAAAAGAAGAGAAATTAAAAGCCGATGACCGCAAAACCACAGCACAGTTCTCCATTGCCGATGAGCCCGAAGAATTCAGAAAGGTAGGTTTTTGGACATGGGATAAGAATACCAAGATGCCCTACGAGGTAAAATATCATGCACCCAAAAGCAAACTAACCGTAATGGGAGTTGTACACCCCAAAGTGCAAAAAACCAAAGGGACTAAGGTGGTTGATAATCAGGATTATGTAATTCAAACATTCAGCGTTAAAAATGGAGTAACGTTAAATAAAGAGCGTATTATCTCATTCAGGGGTCCTAAACTGGTTGTAGTAAAGCTGCTTTACCCCGATGGTAGCATGGGAGTGCTATTTGCTCCGCATAATAGGGCATCACAGCTGGGTTTCGACCAATCTATCCTCTACAAGGCTAACGAATATACATACATGCGATTTGGCATAGACGGTAATACCATTGACAGTATTGACTTTGTTTGCCCTGTCATTGCATGGACTCCAACATTCTTTGAGTTTAAGGGCGAAACGCTTTATTTGGCCGGCTCTGGTTGCAATGAGAATCCGGAGAAATACTACTTCGATCTGAAAGATAAAAAGGACCATATGGTTATTATGAAGATTACCAATGGCAAGATGGATTTTATAACCGCAACGCCAGCAGCCGATTACACCTCAAAAATGGTTAAGCCCACCTCGCAGAAGAAAGGTTTTGAGGGCGAAGTTTTCGATGTGCAAAACACCCAGCTACGTATTAGGGATAACGGTGATATAGTGCTAATTGGACAATACAAGTACCGCGGCAAAAATCTCGATTACATGTTTTTGCATTTCGATTCGAAGGGCAGCCTGATTACACACTACACAGTGAAGAACAACACGCCTGAAGCCGGCGAGGTTCATTTATACGATAATCCTGGAGGAAAAACGATTACATGGCTGATTATCGAGCCTCAAAAGGTGGATAAAGAGACCAAGCGAAAATATAACTATGCACGACTAAGTACCATTGACCCAGCTGCAAGAACCCTTGGAGAATTTGCAACATACGGGCTAAAAACATCCAAGGAGCAGAAAGACGACTATTTCTTGCATCCTGTAGTTCCTGTAATCGTACTCAACAAGGAGTTAGTGTTTGTTGGTGGAGACGAAGACAATAAAAATATATGGTTGGCTAAGGTTGCCTTAGGCGAATAGAAATTTACTGAGCGGTCGGGGACTAATCCTAGCCGCTCTTTTTAAACTTTGTGTTGTATGAAAAAACTTATAACCATATTGGTATCCATGGCATGTTTTGCCACCATTGCTATGGCGCAACACGAAATGCATATAAACGATGTGTATTTCGACCGCTTTTTTAGAAAAGTAATTATTGATGCCCCTCCTGCTGACGCCGGAACCACCGACCTTGCAGAAATTTATGGGCAACGTAACAAGACGGGTATTGAGGGATTTATTATGCAAAAAAAATATCCCGGCTTTGCGGTTATTGCAGAGCAAAAATGGAAAAAACGGTTAAACTGGAACTACGGCTATATGCTGTACAAGCGACCGGTAAACGGTCTTCCCGGTTCAGACATGATGGGGCACATCATTTCAGGAGGATTAAGCCTTTACACTAGGTACCTTAAAGTATATGCAGGAGGTATGTTCCGGTATGGATACAACCCTCAGTTGGTCGAAACACAGGATAGCACCTATTGGGAAAAGGATGGTGGGTACTCCATTAGCCCTTTCCTGTACTTCGACTACCCATTCAAGAAATTTTTTTTTTCGGGTAATATTCTCCCTGCGCCAAATTTGAAATCGTTGGCACGGGTTGGGCTTAAGTTTGGCCTACGCTACCTGAGCATAAGGAATGATGTGTATGCCGATAGAGTTAAGGCACCCTATGGTTACGACTATGACGGTGGCTACGACTTCCGCTATATTTTTAAAGACCCTATGGGTGGTAATAGCGATGGGTACTATGTAAAACTAAGGCTAGGTAAAGCCTTTAGCGTTGACGAGAGGGTGGGAATGACTTTCAATGATCAGATTAAAAACAACGATAATGCATATGTTCAACTGGAATCCGCTTTCTGGTATGTTTTAGGTTTTAACTATCACAAAACAGAGGGGTTTGGCTGGAGGGCGGGATTAGATTTTAAGGTTGACCGGTACAAAATTGTGTTTTCGTATCAAAACAAGTACATCATGCAAAGTTCGTTCGGTAACCAGCCCGATAAAAACTTATGGTTTCTAAGTCTAATAATAAACTAACTACTAACATAATTTTTAACGTCATGAAAACAATTACTTTAACAGCACTTATTATGATTTCGATAAACGCTTTCTCGCAGGAAATGGGAACATTTACCGACCCTCGCGATGGTAAAGTGTATAAAACCGTGAAAATTGGCGATCGTGAATGGTTTGCCGAGAATCTTGCCTACAAAATTGAAGGTGAATCGTGGGCTTATAACAATAGCAAAAAGAACGTAAAAAAATATGGGTATCTCTATAATTTCAAGGGAGCGCAAGAGGGTTGCCCAACCGGTTGGCATTTAGCAACAGTAGATGATTGGAAATCCCTAGAGCGCATTATAGGCATCAACGAGGTGCAACAGGCAAAATGGGAGAGTCGAAAGAATAAGCCAGCAATCTCATTCAGGCTACGCTCAACCGAAGGCTGGCCAAAAGGGTTAAACGGCACAAACGAGATGGGTTTTAATATGCTCCCCAGCGGGGAGAGTGGTGCCGAATGCTGCTTTGATAGTATGGGCGAACACGCTTATTTCTGGGTTGATTATCCCCAAGGGCAGTGGATATTCTACGATGACGGAACAATTGCTGCATACGATACCGCTTCGCAGTATTCCGGACGGTCTGTTAGGTGTGTAAAAAATCCTGAATAAAAGAAAAACACGTTCACAGAATAGCCGCCATAGCTTGGCGGCTTTTTTTTGGTAAACAGATAATTCAAGAATGGCATAACTGATGGCAACAAGGTGGAATAGCTATACATTATAATATCCATAAATTCGGCAGATTCAAACCCCTTATCCATACGGGAAGTTATCAAAAGTCAAAATCAATCTACTTTGGTGTGGGCACAGAGATGAGAAAACCTACCAAAATAGATCCCTTGCCTTAGCCCAACTTTAACAAGACGTGAGTTCGATGTAAGAAATCGGTGTAATTACTTGTTAAAACATAGGGGGTTAACCATCTTTATGTTGTTTTTCAACAACATAAAGGTTGAATTCACATTATTTTATTATCATACAAATCTCTTTAACGACTTAAAGTCTTCATTTTTTAAAAACTCTTCAAATATTTAGCGTATTAACAGCCCTATAGATTTCTTACCCTTTTCATCCCGGTTTGCATTTATACCACATTAAATCGTGGCAAAAGTACTAAAAAATGGCGGTCGGCAATGTCACCGACAGCTGTTAAAACAATCCAAAGGGTGCAAATCGATAAAATGGATTTTAACCCTACCTTTGCACAAAAAACCAAATGTTCGATTTTTCGCAAACTTCCATTCAAGGCATTGCCATTCACAGGGTTGGAAGCAGAGCCCGCGGCGATGAATTAACCCTTTCGAAAGGGCTTACACAGATTGCCAGTGAAGATACATTGGAGTTGCTAAAAGTTTACTTTCTGCAACTATTCAAACAGCCCGAATTTTACAGTTTTTCCCACGAAACCGACCTATCTTTCAACGAAGTGTTTAAGTTTGCCGAGGCGCTATTTGAATCTTCCGACCATCTTCATGAAACCTCGGTTAGCATTGCCAAACACCTTTACCAGAGCAGTAATCACCCCAACATCAAGGATGGAGAACTTTACGTCGTCCTTTTCTCCGATTGCATTGTGGAGGGCGAACTGGTTAGTGCCATTGGGCTTTTCAAATCGGAAACCAAGGATATATTTATCAAAATACATGAGAGGCAGGACACATTTGAAGTGGAGCAACATCAGGGAATTAGCATTAGGAAGCTGGATAAGGGATGCCTGATATTCAACACCGAAAAGGATTTTGGTTTCAAGGTGGTGGCCGTTGACAATACCAATGCCAACGACGAGGCGCGGTTTTGGAAAGAAATCTTTCTCAACATCAAGCGCAGGGAGGATGACTTTTACCAAACCAGCGGCTATATAAACCTTTGCAAAGATTTTGTGAAGGATGTTCTTTACCACGACGGCTCCATGGATAGAGCCGAACAGGTTACCCTGCTCAATAAAACCCGCGACTACTTTGCTCAAACCGATATCTTTAATCGCGACGAATTTGAGGAAAGGGTAATACGCAAACCGGAAATTGTGGATGCTTTCCGTGAGTATAAAAATGAATATCAACAGGAGCTAGGCTGCGACCTCAAGGATTCTTTCACCATTTCAATTGATGCTGCCAAACAGGCCAAAAAACTGTATAAAAGCGTGATAAAATTAGACAAGAATTTTCATCTCTACATTCACGGTGGTCGCGATAGGGTTGAAAAGGGTTTCGACCGCGACAAGGGGTTGAATTACTACAAACTTTATTTCGATGCCGAGGGGTAGAATTGTTAAAGAAAAACCGAAAGGATAAAGCATAAGCGCATGGAAGAGGATATTAACAAGCTGGTGTTCAGCAGACCTGTGGTTGAGTTTGCCACGGTTGCCAAGGAGTATTGCGCATACCTAGAGGGTATAGGAGGATACAATCGTAAAGAATTTGCAAGGGTAATGGTAAGCCTTCTCCCGATGCTCTACTATAAGGCATCGCTGGTGCCACAAACCGAGCCGGTTTACGAAGAGGGCAATCCAAAACACGTAACGGAAGAATACTATATGGCGCTGAGCCTTAGGATAAAAGGGTTGCTGGGCGAACACGATGCTTTCCCCGAGGTATTTGATGCCCGAATTTCCGAAACAGATGACCAGTTCTCAGCCAGCCTTGCGGAGTATCTGTCCGATATTTATCAGGACCTGAAAGACTTTACGATGATTTACCAAAAGGGACACACCGAGGAGATGAACGATGCGCTATGGGAGTGCATGCTGAATTTTCAGGAGTATTGGGGAATCAGGCTGGCCAATGCCATCAGGGCATTCCATATACTACAATACTCTGGTATAGATATTGAGAGCGATAGCAGCGAAAACGATGAATCGGAATCGGAAAAGGAGATTGATACCAGCCAATGGATAATTACAAAACGACAAAAAGACCTGAGGGATAATGAGTAGTGCTTTTTTAAATACCATTTGCAACGAAGAGGTTGCAGCGCTGCCCAAGTTAGAATTTACGGGTGAAATCGTGGTTATCTCCTCGGATGAGGAGTTAATCCGATGGCTCCCCCTGCTGGTCACTGAAAGCGTACTGGGATTCGATACCGAAACCAAGCCCACTTTCCGCAAGGGTGAGCTGAACAGCATTGCACTGCTGCAATTGGCCAATTCGCATCTGGCTCTACTCATCAGGCTGAAGCATACCGGAATTCCCAAGCCCCTGGTTAGCCTGTTGCAAAATGCAAGCATACTCAAAATCGGAGCAGCCATTCGCGATGACCTGAAATCTCTTCAAAAGGTTAAAGCATTTACCCCACAAGGCTTTATCGACCTTCAGAACATTGTTACCGATTACGGTATTGGAGAATTGGGGGTAAGGAAAATGGCAGCCATAGTGTTAGGGAAGAAAGTTTCCAAATCGCAGCAGCTTTCCAACTGGAACGCTCCCACCCTATCGGATGCACAGCAGCAGTATGCCGCCATCGATGCCTGGGCTTGTCGTGAAATTTACATTAAGCTGACCAACGGGCAGAAAGGGCGTTAAACACACATAGCGCTACCGCACAAATACCCACTGGTTTCCATTCGACTCGTCGGTGCTATAGTAATAGCCCTCGTAATCGAATAGCTTGATGTGCTCCACATCGCTTACCCTGTTTTTGATGATAAAACGGGTCATCAGCCCTCTGGCACGTTTGGCATGCACAGTGATAATTTTCAAAGCATTGCCTTTCCACTCCTTAAAAACGGGAGTAATCACCTCTCCGTTAATCGCATCAAGATCAACAGCATTGGAATACTCAACGGAAGCCAAATTCACCAACACTTCGCCGCCCTCACTATTCACTTCGCCATTCAGGTAGTCCGTCAGTAGCGGTCTCCAGTATTGGTAAAGATTTTTACTCCGACCGATGCCAAACTTCGTTCCCATCTCCAGCCTGTAGGGTTGCATAAGGTCTAAGGGACGAAGCGCGCCGTAAAGACCCGAGAGA
>JAKQEF010000107.1 GCA_029558675.1 Bacteroidota bacterium
AGGGGGTGACAATCCCACCAACAACAGGAACAACCTGTACGAGTGGATGACCACAACATACCAGGGGGTGAGGGATGTATCCAATATTGGCAACGTACTTTCGCCCCTGACCTCGCAGGGATTTATCGGTGGGAGGGATTACGAAACGCTGGAAAATGCCCGAAAGCTATCTCAATCGGAATACACGCTCAACCCACAGCTGGGCTACATCTCGCTCAACTTTTCGCTCAATGCCGATGAAGTGCTTGCCGTAGCCTACGAGTACACCATGGGTGGCCAAATATACCAGGTGGGCGAGTTCTCCACCGATGGCATTACTGCTCCTGATGCACTGATTGCCAAACTTATAAAGGGGACCAATCTTTCGCCACAGCAACCCACCTGGAACCAGATGATGAAGAACATCTACTCCATTGATGCCTGGCAAATCGATCGAAAGGAGTTCTATTTGAACATACTGTACCAAAACGACCTGACCGGAACCACCGTGAATTACCTTCCCGAAGGGAATATAGCCAACGAGCCGTTGCTGTCTGTGCTCAACCTCGACAATCTCAACAGCAACAACGATCCCGGAGCCGATGGGGTGTTCGACTTCATAGAGGGGATAACCGTGAGGGCAGCCACAGGGCGTATTATATTTCCTGTTGTGGAGCCATTCGGGAAGGATTTGGCCCGGAAGATCGGAGATCCCGACATAGCCAAAAAGTATGTTTACCAGGAGCTATACGACTCTACGCTCACGCGGGCACGGCAGATGGCCGAGAAAAATAAGTTCCAGCTGGCCGGTTCGTATAAATCGTCATTGGGTTCGGAAATCGCCCTCAATGCAGCCAACATACCGCGCGGGTCGGTGGTAGTAACAGCCGGAGGCGCAAAGCTAACCGAGGGGTTAGATTACACGGTGGACTATGTAATGGGATCGGTAAAAATTATCAACCCCGCCCTTCTGGAATCGGGGACACCCATTAAAATATCGCTGGAGAATCAGGCACTTTTCGATTTTCAGGTGAAAACGCTTATCGGCTCCCATTTCGACTACAAAATTTCCGACAACTTCAACATTGGGGCTACGGTACTAAACCTCACCGAGCGCCCTTTTACCCACAAGGTAACATTTGGGAATGAGGCCATCAGCAATACCATCTGGGGGCTTAACACATCGTACCGCACCGAATCGCCATTCCTGACCAAGCTGGTTGACCTGCTGCCATTCATCGAAACAAAGGAAAAGTCAACCATAAACATCGATGCGGAATTTGCCCAGTTTCTGCCCGGCCATTCGCGAGCCATTGGCAAAGCGGGCACGGTGTATATTGACGATTTTGAGGGGGCAAAAATCTCGATCGATATGCGCCAGTGGTCGTCGTGGAACTTGTCCGGTGCACCCGAGCACCAGCCCGACCTCTTCCCCGAGGCGGAATTGCTGAACGATCTGCGCTATGGCTATAACCGCGCCAAGCTGGCCTGGTATAGCATCGACCCGTTGTTCCTGCGAGGGACATCGCTTACTCCCGGGCACATAAGGAATAATCCCGATACCCGCAGCAGCCACTTCGTGCGCGAAATTTTTGAACGCGAAATATTTCCCAACAGGAATACACCTCAAGGCTTACCAACCAATATCCCTGTGCTAAACATTGCCTTTTACCCATCCGAGAAAGGGCCCTACAATTTCAATACCGACGGGATTGACGAGGATGGCAAGCTCACTAACCCCACTAACTCCTGGGGCGGAATCACGAGGGAGGTACCCTCGGCTATCTCCGATTTCGAAATGGCCAACATAGAGTACATCGAGTTCTGGTTAATGGACCCTTTCGTTGAAGACTCGTTGCATACCGGTGGCGATTTATATTTTAATCTGGGTGAAATTTCTGAGGATGTGCTGAAGGATGGGAAGAAATCGTTTGAGAATGGCCTGCCCAAAACCAGTGAGGTAACCAATGTGGATACCACCGCTTGGGGAAGGGTGCCCACCGTTCAGTCACTGGTCAACGCTTTTGACAACAACCCTGAAACCCGAATGTATCAAGATGTTGGCCTTGATGGGTTGACCTCTGAGGATGAACGCTCGTTCTTTAGCGATTATCTGAACGAGATTAGATCCCAATTTGGTGAAGGTTCACAGGCCTATCAGGATGCATGGCGGGACCCGTCGAACGATAACTACCGATATTTCCGTTCCAGCATTTACGATGCACAGGAAACAGGCATTCTCGATCGGTACAAGAAGTTTAACAACCCCGAGGGAAACTCGCCGGCCACCAACCAACCCAATCCCGACGGGATTGTTGAGCCATACCCAACTTCTGCGTCAATCCTGCCCAATTCCGAGGACATTGACCGCGATAACAACCTGAATAAAAATGAGAGCTACTACCAGTACAGAATATCGCTTCGCCCACAGGACATGGAAGTTGGGTATAACTTTATTACCGACAAGGTGTCATACAATGCCAAGTTTGACAATGGCGAACGATCGACGGTAAACTGGTACCAATTTAAGATACCCGTTGAAGAGTTTGAAAAATCAGTGAACGGGATGCAGGATTTCAAATCCATCCGTTTCATAAGGCTATTCCTGCGGGGATTTGAGAAAGAGGTCATTCTGCGTTTTGCAACGCTGGAATTGGTGAGGGGCGAATGGCGAAAGTATAACCGTGCGCTGATTGAAGGGCAGGAGAATGTTCCCATCAACGATCTGCCAAGGGGGACGCTGGATATTTCGACGGTAAACATTGAAGAGAACAATACGCGTACACCGGTGAACTACGTACTCCCTCCGGGAGTAACAAGGGTTCAGGATGTTGCACAACCCCAAATCAGGGAGCTCAACGAGCAGGCCATGGAGCTTAAAGTACTCGATTTGGGGGATGGCGATGCCAGGGCAACCTACCGGAACCTCAGGCTGGATATCAGGCAGTACAAAAAGCTTATGCTGGACGTACACGCCGAGGAAATACCCGGAATGTCGCTTGCGGATAACGATTTAAACCTTTTCGTAAGGCTTGGTACAGATTATTCCAACAACTACTACGAATACGAGTTGCCACTCGTGTTAACGCCCCCCGGAAGATACAACAACAATTCCGACCGCGATAGGGAGAGGGTATGGCCCAGAGAGAATCTGGTGGACATTGTACTTGAGAGGCTTACCGATGTGAAAATGCAAAGGAATGAGCAGATGCAGGCACCCGGATCGCTGATAAACTACACAACTATTTACACCGTAACCGAGGGCGACCGAAAGATTAAAGTTGTGGGTAATCCGAGCCTGAGCAACGTCAGGGTGCTCATGGTCGGGATTCGCAATCCGAGCCGCTCCGATAATCCCGATGATGACGGAATGCCCAAATCGGGCATTGTGTGGATAAACGAGCTGAGACTTACCCAGTTTAACGACAAGGGCGGTTGGGCAGCCAACACAAGGCTTTCGGCAAAACTTGCCGATTTGGCACAGGTTAACGTTTCGGGATCAACCATAAAGCCCGGGTTTGGATCCATTGAGAAGAAGGTTAACGAACGCAGCCTTGATGATTTCTACCAGTACGACCTGAACAGCACCGTTCAGCTGGGGCGGTTCTTCCCCAAGGAATCGGGCGTCAGCATTCCGCTTTACGTAGGGTTCACCGAATCGTTTGCCAATCCCGAATTCAATCCTATCGACCAGGACGTGCCCCTGAAAAAGGCATTGAATAATGCCGCCAACAGGGCCGAACGCGATTCTATCAAAAAAATATCACAGGATTACAATCGGAGGAAAAGCATTACCCTTACCAATGTCAGGATTAACAAGACGGGGAAGAATCCAAGAATCTACGATATTGCAAACTTCGCAGTGAGCTATTCATTCTCCGAACAGCTCTCGAGGAACATCAACACCGAAGAACGTTTGCAGCAGAATACACGGGGGGGCCTGACGTACAGCTACAACACCAAGGCAAAAAGCGTTACTCCGTTTAAGAATGCCAAGTGGCTGTCGCACCCATATCTCCGAATCATTAAGGATTTCAACTTCACCTATATTCCCTCCCAGCTTTCGTTCCGAACCGAGCTCAACCGCACCTATTTCGAACAGCAGCTGCGCAACATCAATAATCCCAACATACGATTGATGCCAACCTATTCCAAGGATTTCACATGGAACAGGCTGTACACGCTGAATTGGGACATCACTCAAGCGCTGCGCTTCGATTTCAATGCCACCAATCAGGCACGGATTGACGAACCCATGGGCATGGTGAATCGGTTGAAAGACCCCGATGGCTACGAACAATGGAAAGATTCGGTATGGACAAACCTTAAGAATTTTGGAAGGAACACCAACTATAACCACCAGTTCAACCTAACCTATAATGTTCCGATCAACAAGATCCCACTTTTCAATTGGGTTACAGCATCGGCAAGGTACACAGGCAACTACAGTTGGACAGCTGGTCCAATCCTCCCCGACACCAGCCGCTTTGATCCGGGCAATACGATACAGAATTCGAATACCGTTCAGCTAACCGGACAGCTCAACTTCACATCGCTATACGGCAAGGTAAAATACCTGAAGGACATAAACCAAAAATTTGACCAGCTGGCCCGTGGCGGTACGCAGCAGAAGAAGCAAAACATGAAAACGGTTACTGAAACGCAGGAAAACATTAGGTTTCGCAAAGACCGATTCCGAACCATAGACCACAGGCTGAAAACCGAGAGCATAACGGCCAAGGTTTTCGACGAAGAAGGCAACGAGGTGACAGCCGAAGTGGATGTCCGATCCGAATCAAAAATTCGTATCAAAGTGGATAAGGACATAAGCAAAGGTAAGGTAACCCTTGAGGGGAAAGTCCCCGAGCGTGAGAACATTGCCCTGTTGCTGTTCCAGGGATCAATACGCGTACTTATGGGGGTGAAAAATCTGGCCATAACCTATTCGCAAACCAATGGAACGCTGCTGCCCGGCTATAAACCCAATACCCAATACGTAGGAATGGAGAAATACAACGATGTGTATGCTCCGGGGTTGCCATTCGTTGCCGGGTGGCAAGACCCTGACTTTGCCTGGAATGCCGTCCGCAACCATTGGTTGAGTACCGACAGTACGCTCAACGCTCCGTTTGTGCTAACCAACAACGAAAACCTGAACATTAGGAGTTCTGTTGAACCGATACCCGGAATGCGTATTGAAGTGAGCGGAATCCGTAGCATGTCTAAAAACAGAAATGAGTACTACATCCCCGATGAGTTTGGCAGGTTCAATGCATACAATCCCATGACTACAGGGAATTTCAGCATCAGCCTGATTACCCTTGGATCGGCCTTCGAGCAATCCAACTCGAAGAACAACTACATGAGTAAAAGCTTCACGCTCTTCAGCGAATACCGCAAAAGGTTAGCGGAAAGATTGGCCGATGTTAGGGCGGAATCGGGTAACTATATCCCCTACCCCATAACACCCGGGGAACCGAATAATGATTTCCCGTCCGGTTACGGCAAACTCAATCAGGAGGTGCTGATATACTCATTCTTAGCAGCATATACAGGCACTTCGCCCGATGTAATCGGATTAACCACCTTCCCGCTTATCCCCATGCCCAACTGGCAATTCACCTACGATGGGCTGGCCAAGCTGAAACCCTTCCAAAAATATCTTCGCACTTTCACCCTGCGTCACGGATACAGATCAACATACACCATAGGTTCGTATGCAACCAATTTAAACTACCAGCTGGAGGATGACGGATTCAGCTATGTGAGGGATCAGCAGGGGAACTTTATCCCCGAATACGATATTACCAACGTTGCCATAAGCGAGCAGTTCAACCCGCTCATCGGGCTCGATGCAACATGGAACAACAGCCTGACCAACAGGGTTGAAGTAAAAAATACGAGATCGTTGGCCATGAGCTTTTCCAACAACCAGCTGAGCGAAGTAACGGCATGGGAATACATTGTCGGCTTGGGTTACCGTTTCGAAAATTTGCCGCTTAAATTCAGATCGGCGGGGGGAGACCAGAAAACCCTGAAAAGCGACCTGAGGGTCAACCTCGATGTTAGCCTTAGGAACAACCTGACCATACTGAGGAGACTGGTGGAGGAGACCAACGAGGCGTCGGTGGGGCAAAGGGCTTTGACCATAAAAACTGCCGGAGAATATGTGGTAAGCGAACAGGTAACCATCAGAGTATTCTTCGACAGGGTGGTGAACACGCCGCTGGTTGGCACTTTTGCCACCGCCAATACCAGCTTTGGCTTCAGCGTTAGGTTTACATTAGCTCAATAGCAGTTTGGCTGCACAAACTTTTTCCTCTGTCTATTGCTTGGCAATAAGTAAAAATAAGTGTACTTTTGGGAAGTTAATTACCATTTAGTCTAACCCTCAAAAGTTGAAAAGATACCATGAACATTCCATCAGATCTTAAGTACTCGAAAGACCACGAGTGGGTTCGCGTAAACGGAAGCGATGCCGTTATTGGCATTACCGATTTTGCTCAAAGCCAGCTGGGCGATGTTGTATTTGTCGAAATTGAAACCCTGGGCGAAAACCTTGACAAAGAAGAAGTTTTTGGCACCGTTGAAGCGGTTAAAACGGTTTCCGACCTCTTTATGCCCGTGTCGGGAGAGATCACTGCCGTTAACGAAAAACTTGCCGATACTCCCGAAGTCGTTAACAAAGATCCCTACGGCGAGGGTTGGATGATTAAAATTAAACTGAGCGACCCTGCACAGCTGAACGACCTACTCACTGCCGATCAGTACAAGGGAATTATCAACGAGTAAAAATAACTGCCATAATATGTAAATGGGGCTGATTCCGACGGATTCAGCCCCATTTGCATTGTGATAAACGCAATACTATCTATGGAAGAGCGATGATATCCGATACGCTTTGCACAAACTTGCGATGCTCAAGGCCCATTGGGATAAAAACCAACGATGTTTCAAACTGTTCAAAAACCTTTACCAACTGCCGATTCCACCTTTCCCGGATGTCATTCATGCTTATGATCGGATTAACCCCTTTGGCATAGCAGTAAAACTCGTGCCATAGGATATGATTGAAAAATTCGGAATACTCGGTTTTAACAATGGCAATGGTCATTCGGGCTGCCGTTGGGGCATTTATTTTCGAAATCATGATATCCTCACGCTTTTCCTTTATAAGGATGAAGTATTTCGAGATCTTTTTCTTTTCGTTGGCGTAGCCACCAAACAGTTCCCAGGGTGAGACCTTCCGTCGCACCGAGTTGGCCCCGAAGAAAAAATACTTAAAATGCCAGGCCAACCTATCGTCAACCGAGCATTTGTTCAATACTTTTTTCTTTAAAGCGGGATTGCCCTTAACGTTGTACGAATATATTTTTGGGAAAGTCAGGTTGGGATGTACAAAACCATCAGTGTCAACAACCGAAATGTCATCAGCCATAAAAGCATAGCCCCTATTCATGCAAAGTTCTAATTCCAGTGAGGTTTTCCCCACTCCACCGGTTCCACCTATCAGGATCGCCCTGCCATCGGGGGCAACCATAGAGGAGGAGTGAACCGGAAACAGGTTGGGATCAAAAAACAACGACGGTATCAGCACCTGCTCGAAGAGGAGCTGCGATAGCCTTTGCGTGATGGTGGCGTAATCCATGCTGTAAAGCCGGCTTAGATACTCAATTAAGGGATTACGCTTTCTTCTCGATAGTAAAACGGTAAAACTCAACTTGTCACCGGTTTTTTTAACGGCTATTTCGTATTTAGGGTAGCGTAATGTAAAGCCATGGGCCATTTCCGAATGGTTCGAAGGGTTAGTTGCGAGTACCTCATGACTACCCGTTGCATCGGCAAATTCCACCTCCAAATCGGCCTCCTCAGGATTAGCCGCTTCAGGATACAGGGTTAGCGGGCCCAAAAGCTCTTCAACCTGCTTTTTTGTTAGCGCAGCCGAAAGGGTAATGCGAACAACCCTGTTGAATATCCGATACTTAAATACTCTTTGCATGGCTACTACTATTAATTAACTTAAGTATCTTTTCCCTTCTCAAATCGTAATGAAAATTCTCGATGATGTGCTGCCTCCCCCTCTCACCCAACTTTTCGTCCTGTTGGAGGGCCAAACGTATCATGTTTACGGCTTCGTTTACATCCTTCTTTTGCAATACAAAGCCCGCACTGCCAATGCCCTTCGGAATACCGTTTACCGCCGAGCCCACGGGAATGCAGCCGCAGAGCATAGCCTCGCAAAGCGAGTTGGGTAGTCCCTCGCAAAGCGAGAATTGGGCAAAAACCTTGTGTTCTCCCACCAGAGCAGGCAGTTTGACGTAATCGATATATCCCAAAAAATGCACATTTTTAGTGGCTTCCTGTTTTGCCTTTTCTTCCATTACACCGTGTAAACCCGCTATATAAAAAGGTATATCGGGCATCCGTTTTGCTATCTCCATGAGAAAATCCAGTCCCTTCCTACGGAAGGTAACCTCATAGTTTGCCCCGGCAATGGTAATCACCGATTGCCGCTTAACCTTGCTCTCGTCATACGTCCAAAAATCAGGGTGGTAACCCGTGGGGACTACTTCAATTTTTTCATCAATCCCTCTGACAAAGTGTGTTACTCCCACAATAAATCCCTCCTCATTGGGGTCGGCATAGTAATTCACGCTATGAACCAAGCTTTCATCCACAGGGATTATTAAATCCACATTGCGGAATGCATACCTAACACTTCGGGCACGAATGGAATTCTCCCGCTTAAATACCCCGTAATCGATTACGGGGATATACATGGCATCGTATCCTCCAACAACTATAACGGTTTGCTTACGGAACAACTTTCCGAAAAATACGGGGAGTATGGCGTGGTAATCGGCAAACCAAATATAGATAACGCTATAGCGCCAAAGCATGAAAATGCAAAAGAGCAGCTGTTTTATTATGGAGTACACGAATGGCAAGACCGCTTTCGATGCCATAAAGTGGTATTTAAACACGCTGTATTCCGCTGAGAGAATGCCGTAATCCTCCCTCACAAAGGTAGAGTATGCGGTATAGACAAGTAATGCTCTTTTTCTCCTCATGCTATCGAAGCCATTTTTTTAACACTCCATCAACGGTGTCGTTGATATCCTTTGAAAGATTCAAAACGTAAACCCCCAGACCGAATGCCACCGCCATGACGGAGCTGCGTACAGCGATATCCAGCACAAAATTATGCAATACGGGAATGAGTACCGAGAGCAAGTAAACAGCCAGTGCAAGTAGCAATGTGTAAATATGCTGAAGGGCAAAGGGGCTCATCTTAAACAGCCTGTAAATGATGATATACCGAATGGCATTGTAAATCAGGTATGACGAGGTGGATGCTATGGCAGCACCTGTCAACCCGAACAGCTTAATGAAAACAATGTTGAACCCTATGACCATTACCACAAGCAGAAGGTTGAGAAAGGCTGTGGTTCTGTAGTATTTCGATGTGGCCAAAAGGGAGTTCCCAACTCCCGACGTCATTTCAATCAGGTTGGTAATGCCCAGAAAGAAGATGACATACTTTCCCGCCTCATACTCCTGTGGCAGTATTTTGAACACGTTATGGATGTTACCCCAAAGGCCAATGAAAATGAGCACCCCAAAAATCAGCTGGTTGATGCTGCTTTTTCGGTAAACATCACCTATGGTCTTCATATCACCATTTTTCCATGCATCGGCCATTATGGTGCCCGATATTTTCTTCAGCGAACGCGATGGGATAATTATCAGCGTGCTGAAAAAGAAGGTTATGGCATAGATGCCCGTAGCCTCGATACCCAGCATTCTGCTGACAATGATGCTGTCAACATTCAGCACCATGATATTTGAGAAACCCACGATGATACCGAAAAAACTCATGCTTGCCAACGCCCTAATCATGGGTTTGTCCATCAGGCTCCAGTCGGGCTTGGGGTTGAATTCTCCCCTTGCAATGAGTGCCAGTACGAGTATCAGGCCGGGCAGGCAGTTGGAAATGACATAGGCGGCCACAAAGCCGCTAAAGGTTAAGTACCCGAAATAAAATGCTGCTATGGAGCCCAGTATAAGGATTCGCTGAATAAATTCCTTGTAAAAAGTTCCGATAACCGATTGGAAAAGCATCACCAGATAGGTGTCAAATATCAGGAACAGAATGGTGAAGAAAATAAGGGGTATCAGAAAATCGATGTAGGTGGTAAAGAGCTCGGCATTCTCCAAATTCCTCTCGATGATTCTATCCTTTAAAAGGTAGTAAATAGTCATGGTGAGGGCAAAGCCAACCAAAACCACCAAAACGGTGAGCAGCAGAAAACCATTGTGATTCTTTGACTTATCACGAAAGAATGCAAACAAACGTCCTGTTGCATTGGTAAAACCCAGCGTTCCGAATTGGGCAAAAAGGGCAGAGTATGAAATGAGCAGTTTTAAAAGGCCATTCTCCCCTGTGGTGAGCAATCGCGGAAGGAACAATCCCGAGATGAGAAACCCCAGCCCTACGCCAATGTAGGAGTAAATGGAACCTTTAATGGTTTGTTCTTTTATATGTCCCAAAGCGTTGTTTTTTCAATTCTACTCTTTCCTGTACGCATTCCACCCCTGAGCCGTGAGGGCAATTTCACTCCCCTCAGGGGTGATTAACATCGCCCCCGCGCTGTCTTTCGACATATGGCCAATCACGCTAATGCCCTCAATGGCCAATATCTGCTCGTGCATGCCAAGTGGCACAGTGAATAGCAATTCGTAGTCCTCTCCCCCATTCAGGGCTGCAACATATGGGTCAATATACATCTCCTCTCCCATTTGTAATGTTTCGTCATCAATGGGGATTTTGTCAAGGTAAAGGCGGCATCCCAAATTGGAATGCTTGCAAATATGCAGCATTTCGCTGGAAAGGCCGTCGGAAATATCAATCATGGCATTGGGCTTAATCCCCATCGCTACCATTCGCTTCAGCTCGGCCAATGGGATTTCGGGCTTCAGAAACCGCTCCAGAAGGTAGGCATTGTCCTTAAATTTGGGCTTCATGTCGGGATTGCCCAAGAATACTTTTTTCTCCCTTTCGAGCAGCTGAAGACCCATATACGCAGCACCAAGATTGCCCGTTACGCAAATCAAATCGTTCTCTTTCGCTCCGCTCCTGTAGCACAACTCGTCCTTGTGTGCCAATCCAATGGCGGTAACGCTGATGGTCATCCCCGTAACAGATGTCGAAGTATCGCCACCCACCACGTCAACACCGTACCGTTGGCAGGCAAGGTATATACCTTTATATAATTCCTCTACATCCTCAAAGCAGAAGCGTTTCGACAATCCAAGTGACACGGTAACCTGTTGCGGTACGGCATTCATGGCGTATATATCGCTAAGGTTGACAACAATAGCCTTATACCCAAGATGTTTCAGAGAAAAGTAGGTTAAATCGAAATGTACGCCTTCAAGCAGAAGATCGGTAGAAACTACTACCCTTTTGTCCCCTGCATCAATTACAGCTGCATCGTCGCCTACACCAACAATGGTACTGCCATTGCAATGCTCAATGCTTTCGGTTAAAACATCGATCAGCTTAAACTCGCCCAATTCACTCAGCTCCGTGCGTTTTGGTTTCTTTTCCATCAATCCCGTTTCAATAATTGTTCAAATATAAGAGATAATCGCATACCTTCTCATGGGTGCTGCAAACAATGGCCATATTTACAAGACTTTTTATACCCTTTGCAAATCTATTCCGTTTTGCATACCTTTGTGCGCTCAAAAGAAAGATATCAACACCGCTTACGTTTGATTATCAAATATTTAACATAATACATCGAGGGACTTAACATGAATGTAACGCATCAGAATATCGACGATCTTAATGCCGTGCTGACAGTAAAAGTAGCACAGGACGACTACAAACAGAAGGTGGATCAAAGCCTGAAGGAAATACACAGAAAAGCTGTGGTTAAGGGATTTCGCCCCGGCAAAGCACCCGTTTCGCTTATCTACAAAAAATACCGTGTGCCAACCATCATTGAAGAGGTAAACAAGCTGGTTTCTGAAAGCATATCGCATTACATATACGATAACAAACTCAATATTCTGGGAGAGCCTTTGCCTTCAGAATCGCAGGAAATTATCGATTGGGACACTCAGGTTGATTTCGAGTTCCGGTTCGACATGGGATTGGCCCCCACTTTTGAAATAGAACTCTCGAAACGCGACAAGGTACCCTACTACACCGTCAAGGTGGATAAAAAGATGCGCGAGCCCTATATCGAGAACATCTGCAACCGCTATGGCAGCTATCAGGATACTGAAAAGGCCGATGACAATAGCTTGCTGAAAGCAACCCTCACCGAGCTTAACCCCGACGAATCGCCCAGGAACAACGGAATATCCGTTGAGGGTGCCTCAATCTCAATCATGCTGGTTGCCGATGAAGGCGAGAAAGCCAAAATGATTGGGGCCATTCCGGGCGATGTGTTTGTGATTGACACCACCAAGGCATTTCCCAATGAGGTTGACAGGGCAGCACTGCTGAAAACATCAAAGGATAAACTGTCGGGTATTCTCCCGCTTTTTCAGGCAACCGTAACGGAAGTAAAACAATACGTTAAGGCTGAGGTAAATCAGGAGCTTTTTGATAAGCTCTTCGGCGAGGGAACGGTAAACTCCGAGGAGGAGTTTATTCAAAAGGTTGACGAAAACATTAAGTCGAACCTGAGAGGCGATAGCGAGCGAAAGTTTTTCATGGATGTGCGCGACAAGCTTATCGACAAGTTTAAGATAAATCTTCCCAAGGAATTCTTAATCCGATGGCTTGTAGCCATTAACGAGGGTAAATTCACAAGGGAGCAGGTTGAAAAGGACTACCCGGGCTTTGAAAAAGATCTCATGTGGCAACTCATACGCGATAAGATCATTGTGGAGCAGGAGTATAAAGTTCAGGAGGAAGAGCTCACCAACATGGCCAAAGGATACATTATAAGCCAAATGCTTCAGTATGGTATGGGTCAGCTACCCGATGAATTCATCGAGAAGTATGCCAACGATTTGCTGACAAAAAAGGAGGAGAAGAAAAGGATGTCCGAGCGGGTTCTGGAGAACAAGGTGATGGCCTGGATAAAAGAGACTATTAAACTCGATGAGAAGGAAGTTGATTTCGAGAAATTCAACAGCCTGATGAACGCATAACGCGCGGAGGAACTTTTTCCTCCGCTTTTTGTTTATGGTTGGTGCAACCATCGAAAAAGAATTGATATATTTAACCTTTCAAATGAGGTCAAAAATTCAAAAACTACCGATATGGCTAACAGAACCAACGAATTTATAAAATACGCAACCAAGCATAAAGGCATCAGCAGCCTTACCATGCACAGGTACCAGTCGCTATTTAACGGATTCATCTCCCCAACCATCATCGAAGAGCGCCAGCTTAACGTGGCCACCATGGACGTTTTCTCCCGCTTAATGATGGACAGGATTATTTTCCTGGGCGTACCCATCAACGATGACGTGGCCAATATCATTCAGGCGCAGCTGCTATTCCTGGAGTCGAGCGACCCAGCCAAGGATATTCAGATTTACCTTAACAGCCCCGGGGGATCGGTTTATGCCGGCCTGGGTATTTACGATACCATGCAGTACATCAGCTCCGACGTGGCTACAATTTGCACAGGAATGGCGGCTTCCATGGGTGCTGTTCTTCTTTGCGCCGGAGAGAAAGGGAAGCGTTCGGCGCTCCCACATTCCAGGGTGATGATTCACCAGCCCATGGGCGGAGCCGAAGGACAGGCTTCAGACATTGAGATAACCACAAGGCAAATCCTTGGGCTTCGTAAGGAACTCTATGAGATTATTGCCCTCCATTCGGGCAATCCCTTTGAGAAGATTGAAAAGGACTCCGATCGCGATTACTGGATGACAGCCGAAGAGGCCATGTCGTACGGAATGATAGATCAGGTTCTTAAAAAATCACAGGGTTAGGTCTCGACAGCAGGGAGCGATAACGAAAGCGCACGTTAAACACGGCTCAACCGGCCGAGTTGGCCTTCGGATTTTCACTTTTCAGGTCAATTTCGTCATACGAATCGTTGGGGTATTGGATATCCTTAACCCTTAACTGAAGGTAGGTATTGCCCCTGTAAACGTTTTCATTTACGCTATAGGAAATGTTAAAGGGAATGCCTTTGCTGATATTCTCAAAATGCTCTCCCATTTGGAAAGCTATGGCCTGAAAGACCTTAGGGCTGGATTCCTGTATCAGCGATAGTTTAATATGCTCCCTGTCGCTCCCCACAAGCCTTCCTTCGCCGGTATCGAATACATTCTCCGAAACAAATACCGGAGACATGTTGCCCGGGCCAAATGGCTGGAACTGCTTGATTACCCGCACAAACTTATCGGTAATGTCCGAAAAGTTAATCTTGGCATCGATATCGATTTGGGGAACGAGCATCAGTGGGTCAATGGTTTTGCTCACAATTTCCTCAAAACGTTTCTTAAATATCGGGACATTCTCCACTTTCATGGATAGCCCTGCTGCATACATGTGCCCGCCAAAATTTTCCAAAAGATCAGAGCAAGATTCAACGGCCTGGTAAAGGTCGAACCCGGGTACCGATCGTGCAGATCCGGTTGCCAGTCCATTTGATTCGGTAAGGATTACCGTGGGGCGGTAATAAGTTTCAATTAGCCTCGAAGCCACTATCCCCACAACTCCTTTGTGCCATGCAGGATTGAAAAGAACGGTAGCCTTCTGCTTGAGCAACTCAGGATCGGATGCCACCAGCTGGAGCGCCTCGTTGGTTATGTTGCGATCCACGCTCCGCCTATCGTTGTTGCACGAGTTGATAAGCGACCCCATCTCGTAGGCAAACCCCGCATCCTGGGCGCACAGTAAATCAACGGCCGACTTCCCCTGCTCCATTCTTCCGGCAGCGTTAATGCGAGGACCAATGCGGAAAACTATGTCGTCAATGGTAATATTCTGATGCTCAATACCCGATAGTTTAATGATGGTTTTCAGCCCTATCCCTGGGGTATTGTTCAATTTTTCTAGCCCAAAACAGGCTAGAACCCTGTTTTCGTCAACCAGCGGTACGATATCCGAGGCAATGCTGACGGCCACTAAATCAAGATAAGCATATAGCTCCCTGAGGGGCACATCGTTACTTTTGCAATATGCCTGAATCATCTTGAATCCAACCCCGCATCCCGACAGCTCTTTAAAAGGGTATTGGCAATCGCTGCGCTTAGGATCGAGCACTGCCACCGCCTCGGGTATCGTGTCTCCGGGCAAATGGTGGTCGCAGATAATAAAATCGATTCCCTTCTCCTTGGCATAGCGTACCTTCTCCACTGCCTTAATACCGCAGTCGAGGGCGATAATCAGGGTGTAGCCATTCTCATAGGCAAAATCGATACCCTTTATGGAAATACCATACCCTTCCGAATACCGATCGGGGATGTAGTTGCCCATATAGGGGTATATTTTTCGGAAAAACGAGTACACCAAGGCCACAGCCGTGGTCCCGTCAACATCGTAATCGCCATAGACCAATATTCGCTCGCCATTGGTCATGGCCTGCCCTATTCGGTCTATAGCAGCGTGCATATCCTTCATCAGGAAAGGATCGTGCAGGTGCTCCAACTTAGGCCTGAAAAATCTTTCGGCCTGTTCAAAGATTTCAATGCCGCGTTGAACCAACAGGGTAGCCAATACCCTATCAATTCCCAGAACATTCATCAACCCTTCAATTGTACCGGGGTTACCGGTCTCTTTATATATCCATCTCTTTTTCATCAAAACCGAATTGCAGCATATGCCAACAGGGGCAAAAGCCCCTAATTCAGGGTTATCCCGAAGGCTGCTGCAAATTCCTCCTTCACCCTTTGGGCAAGGAGGTTGAAATCAACCCTGCTTCCCAGCTCTTTCTGCATGGATGTAACCCCTTTATCCACAAATCCGCAGGGATTGATATAGCTGAAATAATCGAGATTTGTGTTGACATTGAATGCCAATCCATGCATGGTAACAAATCGGCTGGCTCGTACACCAATGGCGCATATCTTTCGCTCTCTTCCCGCCTGCCCCACATCCAACCATACGCCCGTTGCGCTATTCAACCTTTCTCCTTTCAGCTTAAATGCATCCAGCGTGTTGATAATCACTTCTTCCAGCCTGTGAATGTATTCTTTCAAGGTAATTCCCAGCATCTCAAGATCAAAAATGGGGTAAACCACCAGCTGGCCCGGCCCGTGATAGGTTATATCTCCTCCGCGATTGATATGGTAGTAAGTGGCATTAATCTGCTTAAGCATTTGATCGCCAATGAGCAGGTTGTTATTCTTGCCGCTTTTCCCAAGGGTATATACATGAGGATGCTCGCAGAATAGCAGGTAGCCCGCATCCTGCCTTGCGGGTGAACCATTCCTTGCGGCCTGTACCTTTGCAAAAAGCTCCTCCTGATAATCCCATCCCTGTTTATAGTCAATTAAGCCAAGGTCTTGGAATTTTACTGTTTGCATTTATATTTTGATATTGTTTTTTCATCTTTTGGGTATTACTGCATGGTGTTACCTGCCCTTTTTGCAACCTCCTCGGCATGGTACGACGACCTTACCAGCGGGCCGCTCTCAACAAAACCAAAACCTTTGGCTACAGCCATTTTCCTGTAATGCTCAAACTGCACGGGATCAACATACTCCGCAACGGCCAAATTTTCCGTTCTGGGTTGTAAGTACTGTCCAATGGTAATCGACTTGCAGCCGATGGCTATTAAATCATCCATTAGCTGTTCAACCTCAGATTCTTTCTCGCCAAGTCCAAGCATTATTCCCGATTTGGCAAGGTAGCCCTTTTTTGCAATATGTGCAATTATTTTCAAACTTTTTTCGTAGCTGGCTTTGGACCGCACGATGGGCGTTAATCTTCTCACCGTTTCCAAGTTGTGCGCCACGATATCGGGCTTTGCCTCAAGCACTACATCCACCAAAGAGGTATCGCCATTGAAATCGGGAATAAGCACTTCTATTTTGGTATCAGGATTTTGCCTTCGTATCTCAACAATGGTATCGTGCCAGTGTTTGGCCCCGCCGTCGGGCAGATCGTCGCGGGTGACCGAGGTTACTACGCAATGCTTGATCCCCATCAACCTCACAGACCTGGCCAGGTGCTCCGGCTCTAGTGGATCGGGAGGGAGAGGCTTCCCTGTGGTGGTGGCGCAGAAACGGCACGAACGTGTACACACATCGCCCAGAATCATAAACGTTGCCGTTCCGTTGCCCCAGCACTCACCGATATTGGGACACATGCCACTGGAGCAGATGGTATTCAGTCCATGTTGTTTCACTATTTTACTCATTCGGGCATATCCCTCGCCCGTGGGGAGCTTTATTTTTAGCCACGATGGTTTTCTTGGTATATTGGAATGTTCCTTCATTATGCATAAATATTGGCAACAAAATTACAAAAAAGAACGGGTTTGACCCTTTGCCAGGAGCTAATTATTCCCTTTGGAAAATCCACATGAGCAAACGTTCTTGCTTTTTTGAGTATATTTGCAGCCGTTAAAAAATTGTAACCATGTTTGATCTAAGCGAACAGGAACAGCTGCGCCGCGAATCGTTGGCCGAGCTGCGCCGATTGGGAATCGACCCCTATCCTGCGGCCAAATATCCGGTAACCCACTCCACTGCCGATTTACATAACGATTTCGACAACCTTCAGAATAAAAAGTCTGATGTTTGCATTGCCGGCAGAATTATGACCCGAAGAATCATGGGTAATGCCTCGTTTTTCGAAATTCAGGATGAAAAGGGGAGGATGCAGGTTTACATCCGTCGCGATGATCTATGCCCCGGAGATGACAAAACCCTGTACAACACAGTTTTTAAAAAGTTACTGGACATTGGCGATATCGTTGGCATTAAAGGCTATCTCTTCAAAACCCAGATGGGCGAAGAGTCGGTATTCGCACAGGAATTAACACTGCTGGCAAAATCGCTGCGCCCCCTGCCCATTGTGAAGGAGAAGGACGGGCAGGTTTTCGATGCCTTTTCCGATCCCGAGCAGAGGTACCGCCAACGTTACGTCGATTTGGTTGTTAACCCCCACGTTCGCGATGTCTTCATCAAACGTACCAAGATAATCAATACCCTGCGCGATTTTTTCAACTCCAAGGGGTACCTCGAAGTGGAGACGCCCATACTTCAGCCCATTCCGGGAGGAGCAGCCGCACGGCCGTTCGTTACCCATCACAATGCTCTCGACATGCCCCTCTACCTTCGGATTGCCAACGAATTGTACCTAAAAAGGCTTATCGTTGCCGGCTTTGATGGGGTTTACGAGTTCTCCAGAGATTTCCGGAACGAGGGCATGGACCGCACCCACAACCCCGAGTTCACGGTGATGGAAATATACGTGGCATACAAGGACTACTTCTGGATGATGGAGTTCACCGAGGAGATGATTGAGCGTGTTGCGCTGGCCTTGCACGGCACCACAAAAGTCGCCCTTGGCGATAAAGAGATTGACTTCAAGCGACCATACCGGAGAATTACCATGACCGATGCCATTCGGGAATATGCAGGGGTGGATATCAGCGGGAAAAGCGAGGAGGAGCTCCGTACTATCTGCATTCAGTTGGGTATCGAAACCGACGCCACCATGGGCAAAGGGAAACTTATCGATGCCATTTTTGGCGAGAAGTGTGAGCCACACTTTGTTCAACCTACTTTTATCACCGACTATCCCATAGAGATGTCGCCGCTATCCAAGCGTCACCGGACTAACCCCGAACTTACCGAACGTTTTGAGCTGATGGTGAATGGCAAGGAGCTATGCAATGCCTTCAGCGAACTCAACGATCCCATTGACCAGCTGGAGCGGTTCAGAGATCAGATGAAGCTGGGCGAAAAGGGTGATGACGAGGCCATGATCATCGACCACGATTACGTGCGGGCCATGGAGTATGGCATGCCCACCTGTTCGGGACTGGGTGTTGGCATTGATCGCCTGACCATGTTCATGACCAACCAGCCATCCATTCAGGATGTGCTTCTGTTCCCCCAGATGAAACCCGAACCAAAAACCCGCAAGGATTCGGTTGAGGTGTTTGTTCAGGCTGGCATCCCTATCCAATGGGTTCCCGTACTGGAAAAGATGGGACATACCACCGTGGAATCGCTTAAAAACCTCAAAGCGGGCAAACTATTCAACGACTTGTGCGGCTATAACAAGAAAAACAAGCTGGGACTGCCCAACCCCACCATGGAGGAGGTGGCCAAATGGGTTGAGGGGTAAAAACAGGCGGTATTTAATCAGTTGGAAAAATTATTAACCCGCACATTACTAAAGACAACCACTTATCACCATGAATAATTGGACAAAAAGCCTCGATTGCGCAGTAACCGTGTGCGACAGGGATGGCATCATCATCTACATGAACGACAAATCGGCCCATACATGGGCTAAGCAGGGAGGCGATAGTTTAATCGGCAAAAGCCTTTTTGGCTGCCATGGCCAACGTTCTACCGAAATTATTCACAGGCTGATGCAAACGGGTGAATCGAATACCTATACCGTGGAAAAGAACGGAGTGAAAAAACTGATCTACCAAACCCCTTGGTTTGAAAACGGCAAAGTGGCCGGCATGGTGGAATTTTCCATCGTTCTCCCTGCCGAAATTCCGCACTACGTGCGTAAATAGCCTGAACATAAGCATGGTGCATGCTTATTATATTTTTCGTGAGATTATCTTTAGAATAGATTTCTATCCCATATAAAAAATTGCACCTTCTACATCCCCTCACTCTAGTGAAATGTCTAAAACAAGGCACTTTTTGGGTAAACTATCCGTATTAATCTGTCAGATACAATTTTGCAAGACTTGACAATAGTCCTTAATAACTATTTAGAAAAATCGATTATTCAAATACAGAAAATCTAAAACCAAAAAATCCATCACATTTCTGAAAAGTTGAAAAGTTGAAACAAGTTTAACTTGACTAATGAACCAATATTAAGTATTTTTGTCTTTGAAGTAAAGACTCCCAATATAATGGAAAAATTAAGATTTATCGATTTGTTTTGTGGAATTGGCGGGTTTCGAATAGCTATGGACGATGCCTGTAAAGAAAACAACATTATTCCTGAATGTGTTTTCTCATCAGATATTGACATCCACTGCCAAGATAGTTATGAAGCTAACTTTGGGCATCGTCCTTTTGGCGATATAACAAAAATTGACGAAAAAGACATCCCTGACCACGAAATTCTTTTTGCAGGTTTTCCGTGTCAGCCGTTTAGTATTATTGGGCAAAGGCAAGGGTTCAATGATATCAGAGGTACTCTTTTCTTCGACATTGCTAGAATTATCAAACACAAACAACCAAAAGCATTTGTTCTTGAAAATGTAAAACAATTGGTTGGGCACGATAAAGGAAGAACCTTAAAAATCATTATTCAAACTTTAGAAGATTTAGGGTATAATGTTCATTACACTGTATTAAACGCTCTTGATTATGGTTTGCCACAGAAAAGGGAACGTGTAATAATTGTTGGTCATAAACAACCTATTTTCTTCTCCTTCCCTTCTCCAATAAGACCATTTAAGCCACTAGTTGATATTTTAGAAAAAAATGTGGACAAAAAACATTTTGCCTCCGATTACATTGCAAGCAAAAGGAAAGAAAAGCATCAATCAGCTTACAAATTATCAATTTGGCACGAAAATAAATCAGGTAATATATGCTCATATCCCTATTCTTGTGCATTAAGAGCGGGTGCTTCATACAACTATCTTCTTGTGAATGGGGAGCGAAGGCTAACACCTAGAGAAATGCTAAGGCTCCAAGGCTTTCCCGACACATATAAAATTGTGGTAAATGACAGTCAATCAAGAAAACAAGCAGGAAATGCAGTCCCTGTTAATATGGTCAAAGCGGTCATCCTCAAACTTTTGCCATTTGTTTCCACAACGTTAGATATGTCAACTGTGCTACGAGAATATGAAGAGAATTATGGCTAAAGATAAAACACCTAAGTTAAGAACAGTAAAAAAGTCTGTTTCAGCATTTCCTTTAAATCACTTTCCCAAAGAGTTTCCTTTCCTGCTTGGAAAAGAACTAATTTATCTATTAGCTTCCAAAGGGAAACCTGAACTTGAAGGTTCGGAGTGGGAAAATATCTTTGCAAATTGCATTGGAGCAGACTGGAAACCATCAAATGTAGGTCTTGATGATGTTGTTCTCGGAAATACAGCATGGGGTGCAAAAACTGTTAAATCATCAAACCCTTCAACTCAAAAAAAGGTTAGATTAATATCCGGACGAAATTCTCCTGTATATTCATACGGCGAAACCATTGACACTTCCAGTGACCCAAATGCTATTGGTAAATTAGTTCTCGATATTTGGAATGAAAGAGTTTCTGCAATTCGCGAGAAATTTAAACATTTAAGAACCATTGTATTAATCAAATCAAATGATTTGCAAGAGGTTGTTGTCTTTGAATTTGAAACAATTCGCTATGACAATGAACTTTTTTCTTGGTGTTGGAATAAGAATAACAACCTTGAAGGTATAGAATTAAAAACAGGTCAACACCGTTTTACTTGGCAACCACACGGCTCTCAATTTACAATTATCGAAGAAGTACCAAATCACAGTATTGTAATTAAAATTAAACAACCGGAAACGCTCAATAAAGAACAAGTTTTAAAGGCCTTAGGTTTTGATAATACTTGGATAACTGTTTATCATAAAAACGAATAGAAACGATATTTTCAACAACAATACCAAAACGTATTTATTTGGCGGATGATAAATTTGTGTTTGGCTTTAAGTAAATTGTTCCAATCCACCCCAAAAAATGTTTACCAATAATAAAGGTTCAATGAATCTATTTCCCCTTCCCTGCCATCATTCCACATGCCGCATCAATATCCACTCCACGCGATGCTCTTAGGGTGGCTGGTTGTCCATGGGCATCCAGTTTATCGCGAAACAGCCTTGCGCATTGTCGGTAGTTTTCGTTCCCTTTGGGAGTATTCAGGGGGATAACATTAACATGGCAATTCAGGGGTTTTATCAGCTTAGCGGTTTGGGCAGCATGCTCGTCTGAATCGTTCACGTTGGGAATTACCACGTACTCGAAGGACAATCGCAGGGGCTTTCTCACGGGGCTGACCATGAAGAAACTGACAATATCATCAGGGCTGTGCAACGCACCGGCGGGTATCAGCCGGCTTCGCTGGTGGTGAAAGGGGCTGTGCAGGCTGATGGCAATGTTGCAGCAACGCGCATGGATTAATCTCTCCAACCCCTGCAAAATGCCGATGGTGGAAAGGGTAATGTTGGTAGCGCCAAATGCCATTCCCCAAGGGGCTCTGAAAATCTCCAGCGCCCTGAAAACCGGCTCGGGATTATCCATGGGCTCGCCCATTCCCATCACCACAATGCGGTTAATGCTCATACTTTCGGGGATAGAGAGAAGTTGCCCCACAATGTGTAAAACACTGAGGTTCTCGCGAAAGCCCATGGCTCCCGTGTGGCAAAACACGCACCCCATCCTGCACCCCGATTGGGTTGAGATGCAAAGGGTATTGCGCTTGGGGCCGGGCATAAAAACTGCCTCGTATGGGTTGCCGTCGGATGTTTCGAAAAGATACTTTTTCGAACCGTCGGCCGAGGTTTGGAATGAACGGTACTGTGGCCATTGCAGCGAATAGTTCCTTAGCAGGAACTCCCTTAAACCCATCGGGATATTGTCCATTTCAAGGAATGATTTTGCCGCACGGCGATAAATCCATATGCAAATTTCCTTGGCCAATTCGCCCTTAAAACCGTGCGCCTCAATGGCTAACCTTAGCTCGTCGGGTGTAAGTCCTACTATTCCTGACTTCGTCAATGCGACACCTTTTTAAACTTTACACCAAAAACTATCTTCAAACAGCTTTGCTATTGACTTATGCTTTTCTGTTATTAGCATAGTTTTGGAAATTGTTTCATTGCTTTCTTGCAGCTTCACCCTAACAGTCG
>JAKQEF010000132.1 GCA_029558675.1 Bacteroidota bacterium
CATAAAAGCTCCCGGCACGCCATGCCCCGTACAGTCGGCAACTGTAACTATCAGCCACTCCTTAACTCTGGTTGCCCAATAGAAATCGCCCGAAACAATGTCCTTAGGCCTAAACATGATGAAGTACGAATGAATGCCATAGAAACGGTTTACAAACACTACATCGAGGTCGGGCAGCAAGGCCGACTGGATAAATTGGGCGTAATGGATGGAATCGTCGATTTTTCGTTTCTGGGTTTCCAGAATGCTTTTCTGCTCAATGGCCACCTGGTAGAGCTTTTCAACCTCGTGCTTAGATGATTGTATTCTATCCCTCTGATTTTCAATTTCTTCAAGTTGAACAAGGATTTCCTCTTTTTGCTGGTTTATCTCATGCTTCTGCTCCAAAAGTTTTGAATTGGCAAGACGTTTCTGCTTTAGCAAACCGAAGAGTATCACTGAAAAAATAATAACACCTAAAAAGCCCAATACTACTGAAGCGATAATAATACGCTGAGATCTAATGGTTTTTGCGTTTAGTGCCTGTTCCTTCTCCATGTTGTCAATCTGAAGCTGCTTTTTTTCCACCTCGTAACGCGTGGTCATCTCGGCAAGCGCTTTGGTCTTTTCAGTTGAAAAGAGTTGATCCTGAACCTTTATGAAAATATCGGCATATTTAAGTGCTTCCTTATAATGTCCCAATCCCATGTATGCATTCATAAGGTGACCTGCTGCCTCCTTTTTCCACGGTAAGGAGTTTATCGCCTCAGCCAGTTCGTATGCCCGTTGCCCGAATACTACGGCATTGTTTAGATTATTTTTCTTCTCGTCCTCAGTATCGGATGTTTCTACTAAAAGCAAATAGAGGTGCGAAATGTTCCCATTTACCATTGCCATCCCTTCCTGATTTCCAATTTCCTGATTGATCTTCAGCGATTTTTTAAAATATTCAATGCCCTTTATAAAATCATTTTGCGAACAGTAAACTATGGCAATGTTGTTTAATGATTGCGACATTCCGGCTTTGTCATTCAACTCAGTTTTAATTATTAACGACTTATTGTAATGTTCAAGGGCAAGATCCATTGAATCGAGGTAGTAGTAAATAATACCCATGTTATTGAAGCAATATGAAAGCCCCCTTTTCAGGTAATCGATATCCTGCGGTTTGGATTCAGATATAAGTTCATTAAAAAGAGCTGCCGATTGTCTATGATAATCAATGGCCTTTTGGTAATACCCCTGTTCTTTTAATGCGGTTCCGATGTTATTGTAGCAATCGGCCATACCCTCTTTATCCCCATTCTTTTCTAATATGCTTAGCGCATTAATGTAATTTTCAATCGATTTATCCATTTCCCCCAAGCTGATATAGGCATTCCCTATATCAATATAGGTGTAGGCCATTTCATCGTAGTTTCCGCAGTCATCATCAATCTTTTTCGATTCTGTAAGAATCTCTAAGGCTTTGGTATATTGCGATTGTTTAATCAACTTCTGCCCAACTTTCCTTAGAGCGTTGGATTTTTTTATGCAGTATGGAAAAGTATTTACACCTGCTCGAATGGCAATATCCAGGGCTTTGCTATAAAAAAAAAGAGCAGTGTCGGGATTTTCGCCCAGGTATGCGTCGCCAATGGTAACGCAGGCGTTTATTTTTATAGTGTCGTGCTTTCCCGTTTCAATTACTCGAGCAAGCGAATCATGGGCGATGTTCTGTCCGTTAAGATTACCGAGAAAGGCAATGAGATAGGAAAAAGAAAGAAATAGTATCTTGTTTCTCAACATGATAGAGCGGAGCAAAGGTTTCTTAATAAATCGAATGAATAATTCCCAGAAAAATAGTAAATTACACAAAAAAATCAAACTAATACGCAATTAATTACCCATAACCTAATAAATTTGCTGATAATAATTTTTTGAGAAATACTAACAAATTGTAAACCAATGTGTAAATAACGTGGTTATATATTAAGTAAACCCTTAACCCAAAATATTACGATGCTATGAAAAGGATACTTTGCTTGCTTATTCTTGCGCCTGCGTTGGCCATTGCACAGCCGGGTGAGCCGAAAACGCCCATCGAAACCACAGAATTGTCTAAAGGGATTTACCGGGTTTTTGTCAACAATGCGGTGGCTGTTGTGGTTTCAGTCGGCGATAACGGCGTGTTGCTGGTTGATGCCGGATATGAGCGTACTGCCAATGATCTGCTCAACCACATTAAAACGCTATCCATGGATCCCATTAAGTATATTATCAATACTCACATCCACGGCGATCATACGGGAGGCAATCTGGTGCTCGGCCTCAATGCAGGGGCCATCATTGCACATAGAAATGTGAAGGAGTACCTGAGCACAGAGCATGGTGAGGGGGAAAAGAAAACGGCTGCCTTTCCCGAGTATGCCCGGCCAAGCATAACATTCACCGATAGGTTAAGTGTCGATTTCAACGGCGAAACCTTGGAGTTGATCCATTTGCCCGGAGGGCATACCAACAGCGATATTGTGGTATATTTCCCAGAATCAGGCGTTTTGGCCGTTGGCGATCTGCTTTTTGCCGATTATTTCCCTTTTATCGATGTTGACAATGGGGGCAATCCCTTCAAATACCTCGATAATGTTCAATGGATTACAGAAAACTTCCCCGATGATGCCACTATTGTGGGCGGTCACGGACCGGTTTACAATATGGAACAGTATAAGCAGTACTATTTAACCCTTAACGAAACTATCAAGGTGCTGAAAGGGCATAAAAAGAAAGGCATGACCTTGGAGCAGATGAAAAAACAAAAGGTTCTAAAGAAATGGGAGTCGTGGGGTAGCTGGTTTATTTCTGAGGATCGCTGGATTGAAACGTTATTCCCTTTCCTTTAAATAATGCATTTTAGTAATAACACTTGCTGATAGACTTAGGTAAAGAACTTATTATTGGCCTTGCCAACAGAAAAATAAAAAACGACAGTAAGCTTAATGCCATGAGGTTCAAAAAGATACTCCTTGCCATTGCGATTGCATCTGGATTAGTTACCGGCTATTCGCAGCCTTTTATTGAAGATATACAGCGCTTCAAAGCCATTGATAGCGAAACATCGCCGCCTCAACATGCCATACTGTTCATTGGGAGCTCTTCGTTTACCATGTGGTACGATGTCAGCAGCTATTTCCCTGAATATACTATTATCAATCGCGCATTTGGCGGATCCACGCTGGAAGACCTGATCAGGTATGTTGATGATATAGTTTTTCCCTATGCTCCATCGAAAATAGTGATTTATTGCGGCGAAAATGATTTTGCCGTAAACGATACCGTTGACGTGGAGATGGTTACGCAGCGTTTTTATACCCTGTTCGGTTTAATTCGAAACAGGTTACCACAGGTGCCTATTTCCTATGTTTCGATGAAACCCAGCCCTCTACGTTGGAATCTGGCAGGCAAGTTCAGGGAAGCCAATGGCAACATAGAGGCCTTTTTAAAGTTGCAACCCAATACCCGTTTTATTAACGTGTGGGATTCCATGCTTAATGCCGATGGTGTTCCCAACAAGGATATCTTTTTGGACGATATGCTACACATGAACGCTAAAGGGTATGCCATTTGGCAAAAGTTAATAGAACCGTCCTTGACAGATTGATTGGCGCATTTACCTTGGTTGGATATGCTGTTGTTTCGGATCAGCCCTGATCCGTGGCCGGGGAAATTTGCCGTTTTTTAAACATTAAAAAACCCGGAAGGCTGAAAACCTGCCGGGTTGAATGGTATTTCAACTATACTTTTATAGGGAAAATGTCATACTACATGTGTATCACTTCGCCGTATGCAGCAGCAGCAGCTTCCATAATGGCTTCGCTCATGGTGGGGTGGGGGTGTATGCTCTTCATAAGCTCGTGCCCTGTGGTTTCGAGGTTGCGGGCAACTACCATTCCGGAAATCATTTCGGTTACATTTCCGCCAATCATATGCGCTCCCAACAATTCTCCATACTTGGCATCGAAAATGAGTTTAACAAACCCGTCGCGCATGCCCGATGCTGTGGCCTTTCCTGAGGCCGTGAACGGAAACTTGCCAATCTTCACCTCATAGCCGGCTTCCACGGCTTGCTTCTCGGTCATCCCCACCGATGATACCTCCGGTGTTGTGTAGGTACATCCGGGGATATTCTTATAGTTTATGGGAACCACATCCATTCCCGCAATCTTTTCAACGCAAACAATGCCTTCGGCAGAAGCAACGTGTGCAAGGGCAGGTCCGGGAACAATATCGCCTATGGCATATATCCCTTCAACGTTGGTGCGGTAGAACTCGTCAACTTTAACCCTTCCTTTTTCAATGGTTACTCCGGCCTCTTCCAAGCCGATGCCTTCAATATTGGGTGTAATCCCAACCGCCGAGAGTACGATCTCAGCCTCAATGAACTCTTCGCCTTTTTTAGTTTTTACCTTCACTTTGCACAGATCGCCGCTTGTGTCAACTGATTCTACCGTAGAGTCGGTCATCACTTTTATCTTGTTCTTTTTGAATGAACGCTCGAGGGTTTTCGACACCTCTTCGTCTTCCAGGGGAACCACATTGGGCATAAATTCAACCAGGGTTACCTCGGTGCCAAGAGCGTTGTAGAAGTAGGCAAACTCGCTGCCAATGGCTCCCGAACCCACCACAACCATGGATTTTGGCTGTTTTGGTAATGTGAGCGCCTGACGGTAGCCAATAATCTTCTTTCCATCCTGCTTAAGGTCGGGCAATTCACGCGAGCGTGCACCTGTGGCAAGGATGATATGCTTGGCCGTGTAATCCTGCTCTTTACCTGCCAAATCGGTGACGGTAACCACTCCATTCCCCTTCAACTTTCCAACACCGGCAATCACTTCGATTTTATTTTTCTTAAAAAGGAATTGAATGCCCTTGCTCATATTGTCGGCCACGCCGCGGCTACGCTCGATTATCTTGCTGAAATCGGGCTTGACATCGCCAACCGAAATGCCATATTCTTCAGAATGTCGGGCATATTCGTAAACCTGAGCGCTTTTTAAAAGCGCTTTAGTGGGAATACACCCCCAGTTGAGGCATACCCCGCCCAAATTTTCTTTCTCAACAACACCAACCGAAAAACCCAGTTGGCTAGCCCTGATGGCTGCCACATAGCCGCCCGGACCACTCCCGATAACTATAACATCGTAATTCATGATTTTTAAGTATTTGCAGTTTTAATATCTATGGTTAATTAATTCTTACTAAGCTGCTTGATGCTGATTACTTTATCCATGATAAGGCGGATAAGCCTGGCAATCAAAAACATGAAAATTAGAGCAAGGATTATTGTGGTTCCCGAAGGTACGTTTAACCCGTGCGAAACCATTAACCCTGTTATTGTTCCAACAAATCCGATAAGGATGGATGAGTATATAAGGTATTTAAACTTTTTTGTAAAAAGATTGGCAATGGTAGGCGGTACAGTCAGCAGCGAAATGAGAAGAATAATCCCTACCAATCTTATGCTCAAAACAATGGTTACCGTTACAAAGGCCATAAGGATATACGAAAACACCTTCTCGGGCACCCTTTGCGTTCGGGCATAATTGGCGTCAAAGGCAAGGTACAAAATGGGATAGTAGAAAAGGATGAAGAAGATAATCATGGCCAAATCCAAACCTAACAGTAAGAAAACATCCTGTTTTGTGACGGTCAGAATTGACCCGAAAAGAAAGCTCATGAGGTTTGGGGCATACCCCGGGGTTAAAAAAACGAAAAAAATCCCGATTGCCATTCCCACCGACCACATGATGCCAATGGCAGAGTCCTCGCGTACGTTGTACTTGCTCGATAATGATTCGATGCCGAAAGCTGTGATAACAGCAAATATTGCCGCCCCTAATATGGGGTTGAACCCAAGGTAATATGCTATCCCTATGCCGCCGAATGAAGCATGGGTTATGCCACCGCTAAGGAACACAAGCCTGCGCGCTACAATGTACGAACCCACAATGCCTGCGGCTATGGAAACAAGCAGCGCAGCCAGAAAGGCATTTAAAATGAATTGGTACTGAAAAATATCTGAGAAGAAATGTAGCATGGGCGGACAGTATTTTTAATGCTTATGTAGAACAGTGTGTGGCACAGGGCCATGGGCAATAATCTGAATCGGACAATCGTAGGCAGCAAGCTGGTCGGTTGTAATCAGGTTCGAAGGGTGGTAATGGAGTTGCCTGTTTACGCAGGCAATGGTTTTGACATGCGTAGTGATGGTGCCCAGATCGTGCGAAACCATGATAATGGCCATCTCTTTATTAAGTTCTTGCAGCAACTCGTATAGCTCTTTTTCAAATTTGTTGTCAACAAAAGTGTTGGGTTCGTCGAGGATTAACAGCCGGGGATGGGAGATAAGTGCTCTGCACAGGAAAACCCGCTGCATTTGGCCTCCCGATAGTTCTCCAATGGCTTTATCTTTTAAGTGCTGTATTTCCATGCGCTGGAGCAGGTTCAATGCCAAACGCTTGTCGTGTCCGGTATATCTGCCCATAATCCCCTTTCGTCCCAGTAACCCCGATAGTACCACCTCCATAACAGAAATGGGGAATTTTTTATCAATGCCTATCACCTGGGGGAGGTAGCCAAACAGAACCTCATTGGGCTCGTGTTTGAAATACTTAATGGTTCCCCGTTTTGGTTTTATCTCGCCCAGAATTAACTTCAACAGGGTGGTCTTTCCTCCGCCATTGGGCCCGATAACGCCAACGAAATCGTTGTCCCAGACGGTGAAATTCACATCCTTCAGTACTATCTCATCATCGTAGCCTGCCGAAACTGAAGTAAATTCAAATATTTTTCCCATTGAGATAAGTTAATTGCCGTTTAAGGCATCAGTTAGTAAACTTACCGTAAGATACATGTTGTTAAGCCATTGGTATTCCAACGGGTCAATCACCACAACCTTTCCGCCAATGTCTTGAGCCATGGTTTTGGCCATGTTCGAGTCGAACTCCCGTTGGATAAACACGGTTTTAACGCCCCTCTGTCGCGCCTCTTCCAATATGGCTTTCATATATTCGAGCGACGGCGATTTGCCCTCTTCCTCCAACGCCACTTGCACTAAACCGTAATCGCGGGCAAGGTATGAGTAAGCCGGATGGAAAATGAAAAACTTTTTATGCACTGCGCCTTCAAAGGAGTGCAGCATGTGCATGTGCAGGCTGTCTATTTCGGTTAAAAAGGATTTAGCATTTGCACTAAAAACCGAATCGTATTGCGGAAAAAGTTCCGATAGGGCTACGTTCATGGCCTTTACCATTGCCTGGACCTCGGTTGGCGATACCCAAACGTGCGGATCGAAGCCATGCCCATGATGATGGTCGTGGTCATGCCCCTCAATCAGGTTAAACTCTTTGGATAGGTTCACAAATCGGGTATTCCCGGTGCTATTCTCAATTTTTTTGAGCATATGCCTTTCGAAATCCAAAAGCCCCAGCGAAAAGAAAATCGAAGAGTTGTTAAGAGTTTTAACCTGTGCCGAAGTGGGTTCGTAGGTTTCGGGGCTGGATCCCGGTGGTACCATAACGCTTATACTTACAAGCGTATCGGCTATTCGTTCAACAAAGTATTTTTGAGGTAAAATACTTACTACAACATTGGGTTTCGTAGTTTCAACCGAAACCCTGTGACATCCTGAAAAAAGTACACCCAGTGCTAAAAAAAACTGTAAGGGAACTATTCTTGGCATCCTGCTTTGTTATTAGATATATCGAACCAAAACTATCTACTATTTCTTTAAACACAAAAGGATTTAAAATGTTTTTGGGGTATTTTGAACTCGCATTTAAGCGTTAGGTCAGCTGAAAAAATGGATAGTAGGGCATTTGCTTCCTGTTTTTTTACTTAAAAGTGAGGAATAAACCTATTTTTTTTGTTTCTTTGAATACCAAAAAAAAATGATGATTCGCAGAATCCTTTCCATATCATTCTTGATTGCTTGGCAGTTCGCCTTTGGGCAAGGTGCCGATCCGAAAGTCGACAGTTTGCTCAATGTTTTGAATAATGCCAAGGACATTGAAAAGGTTGATATTCTCATTGAGCTAAGCGATATCAAAATCTACGAGGACGAAGGACTGGCGTATGCCATGCAAGCCTGCGATCTGGCCAACAGGCTGAAGAACTCCAAGGCTCAGGCTGATGCACTGAATGCCTTAGGGAAAGTGTATTATGCTCAGTATCAGGAGGAGAAAGCTCTCGATTGCTTTATTAAATCATTGAGCCTATCCGAGAAGGTGCAGGACCTTAATCTGATGGGAAAAAACCTGCGCAGCATAGGCCAGGCCTATTACGCCATCGATTCACTCGAGAAGTTCAAACTCTATACAAATAAAGCTCTCGAACTTGCCCGCGAAACTAAGGATAGACTGCTCGAAGCTGATGCACTTGTTGATATGGGCACGCTTCAGATCAACAAAGGCAATACTGATTCAGCTTTCATTCTGCTAAATCAGGCATTGGCCATTCGTCTCGAGGAAAAGGCCATGTTAGATGTTGCCCACTCGTACAATAAGCTTGGTTTGCTGTACGATGAGGTTGGTGAAACGTCGAAGGCCATTGAATGTTTCCACAATGAAATTGAGATTAAGCAATCGCAGGGCGATTTTGGCGGCTTGTACCTGGCGCACTACAACCTTGGTCGCGTACACTACCGACAGGGAAATTATCAGCTTGCCTTGGAGCAATTTCAGAGTAGTTTAGTCATTGCCGAGCGCCTTAACCATCACTACTACATTGCCATTGCCTGCAACGAGATAGGCATGGTTTACGAAAATCTTTCGCAAAGTGCACTATCTGTTGATGATAATAAGGTTTTGTTTGAGAAAGCTTTAGAGTACCATGAAAGGGCACTAAATCTGTTCATGCAGGAAGAGAACCTTGCCATGGCAGCCCGATCATTGAACAACATTGCCAATACCAATTCGCGCCTTGCCATTAATTCTTTAGTGGCCAAGTATGGCGAAGCATGGGAAGATTCTCTTTACAAAGTACCATCCGGAGAAATTTTACAAACCTTTTCCAAAGCCATTGACTACTACAATAAAGCGCTCGATATTTTCGAACGTCTTGATAATGAAATAGAGATAGCTAAAGTTAATATCAACATAGGAAGCCATTACAATTGGGTTCGTAATTGGACCCAGGCACAAAGTTTTATCGATAAGGGTTTGGTTATTGCCCGAGAACTTAAAAGCCAGCAGGACATATCCAATGCCCTGTTTGCATTGGCTGAAACTCACTTCCGAAGGGGCAATTTACAGTTAGCCGAGCGTTACCTGTTAGAGGGAGTCAGCATTGCCGAGGAGCAGGAGTTGAAAACCGATTTGCGCTACTACTACAACAAGCTTTCGGTGGTGTATGAGCACCTCAAAGACATGAATAAAGCATTGGTTTACTACAAAAAATCTACCCAGATAAAAGACCAGCTTTTCTCCGAAAAGAGCCAAAAGGCCATCACCGAGATGCAAACCAAGTACGAAACCGAGAAAAAGGAACAGGAGATTAAGCTGCTGAGCAACGAAAAAGCCCTGCTTCACTCCGAGAATCAAAGGCAGCGGTTGGTTATTCTTATTACCATTGGAGGATTGCTGGTGATTCTCGCATTTGCCGGACTGCTGGTAAATATGATTCGGCAAAAGCAACGGGCCAACAAAGTTTTGGAGGAGAAGAACGAACTTATTTCCCATCAAAAACAGGAGATTACCGATAGCATTCGCTATGCCAGCCGTATCCAAAAGGCTATACTGCCATCGGAAACCCTGTTGAGTTCGACGCTTAAGGAGCACTTCGTGCTATTTCTTCCCCGCGATATTGTGAGCGGAGATTTTTACTGGTTTACCGTGAAGGATCAAAAAATGGTGCTGGTTGCAGCCGATTGTACAGGCCATGGTGTCCCCGGTGCTTTTATGAGCATGTTGGGCGTTTCGTTCCTATATGAAATTGTCAACAAGGAAGGGATAATGCAGCCATCACTAATACTCAACAAACTCCGCGAGCTGGTGAAGTTTACCCTTTCTCAAACAGGAAAACTCAATGAGCAGAAGGATGGAATGGACATGTCACTCAGCATGCTGGACTTAGAGAATATGCGCCTTGAATGGGCTGGTGCCTACAATCCGCTGATCATCGTTAGGAATGGTGAGTTTATTGAGTTTAAGGCCGATAAAATGCCTGTGGCAATCCATATCAACGATACCAATCCGTTTACAAACCACGAAATAGACCTGCAGAGCGGCGATTCATTTTACATGTTTTCCGATGGTTTCCCCGATCAATTTGGTGGAGAGTACGGTAAGAAATTCATGACTAAAAAGCTGAAAGAACTATTCGTGGAAATAAACCATCTTTCGATGGCTGAGCAGAAAGAGGCTTTGTTGAATGCCCATCTGCAGTGGCGAGGCGATGAATATGAACAGATAGATGATATCGTAATTTTTGGGGTACGGGTTTAGCTTACCACAGTTCATTGCTGCCATTGTGAAAGCCATTGTGTAACTTACTTTTCAGTAATAATTCCCCTATACCTTTGGATCGATCAAAAAGGTTATCTTTGTCCCGAATTTTGCAAACCTCATGGTTGATAAGAAATCGTTTAAATCGGCGCTGATTGTAAATCCCGGAATTGAGCAGCCATCATCGATCAACAGGGATGCGCTGCAGAGGCAGAGGAAGCATAGAAAGAGAACGTTAAGCCCCGAACAATATTTCGAGGGTATTATTAACGGCAATATACCTATTCTCAGTCAGGCCATTACTCTGGTGGAAAGTTCATTGCCTGCTCATCATGAGTTGGGACAACAGGTGATTGAAAAATGCATACCCCGCGCCGGCAATTCGCTTAGAATAGGCATTACCGGCGTTCCCGGAGTGGGAAAGAGTTCATTCATAGAAGCGTTAGGCGGAACAATTACCTCCCGTGGAGGTAAATTGGCTGTTTTGGCAATCGATCCCAGCAGCGAAAGGAGCAAGGGGAGTATTCTGGGCGATAAAACCCGAATGGAAACCCTTAGCTCCGACCCCAATGCTTTTATTCGCCCTTCGCCTTCAGCCGGTTCGTTGGGAGGTGTGGCCCGTAAAACAAGGGAAGCAATTATCCTATGCGAAGCAGCAGGCTTCGACACCATATTCATTGAAACTGTTGGGGTTGGCCAAAGTGAAACGATAGTCCATTCCATGGTCGATTTTTTCCTCTTGCTCATGTTAGCCGGTGCCGGCGACGAGTTGCAGGGAATTAAGCGGGGCATCATGGAAATGGCCGATATGCTGGCAATAACCAAGGCCGATGGCGACAATGTTCATAAGGCTAATCTTGCCAAAGCCCAGTATGAGAGCGCTTTATATCTTTTCCCTGCCACCGAGTCGGGTTGGACTCCCATAGTGAGAACATGCTCATCGCTGACCAAAACCGGTATTGATGTGATATGGGAAGACATGTTAAGCTACATGTATTTTACCAAGGATAATGGCTATTTCCAAAGCCGAAGGCTAAAGCAGTCCACCTTTTGGATGCACCAATCCATTTTGGAATCGCTGAAGGAAGATTTCTATGGCAATCCGGCGGTAAAGACAGCCCTAAAAGAGGCGGAAAAGGACGTGATAGCGCAAAAGATCAGCTCTTTTGCAGCAGCAAGAAATGTGTTTAACCGTTATCGAAATCAATAATTGTTGAAGTTCAAGTATTGCAAACATAAAACTAAACTGAAATGCGCAAACTAATCATTGTATCAATTGCATCACTTTTCATCATTTCGTGCTCTGCCAATAAATTCAAAATCAATGGCAAAATCGAAGGAGCAGTTAATCAAATAGTTTATTTAGAGCAGGTATTGGAGAATGATTTCGTCAAGGTTGACTCCACTACTATGGAAGATGGTAAATTCAACTTTAAGGGTTCGGTAGCCTGCCCCGATATTTACGCCATTGTATTTGGCAAAACGCAGGATCGTATTGTTCTGTTCCTTGAAAATTCGGAAATAAGCATTACCGGCAGCATGGACGATTTTGAAAACGTTTCGATCGTTGGTTCCGATACTCACGATATACTACTGGGATTCAATAAGATGGTTGAAGAGAAAAGCCAACCTTTGATGGATATCAACTTTCAATACCAATCTGCTGCTGAAGATGGTATTCTCACAGCATCGCTGGAAGAGGAGCTAACCAACCAGTACCTGGCTGAGATGAAACATTTTACTGAATCAGTCAAACAATTCGTTAAAGAGCATAGCCATTCGGTTGTATCGGCCTATATCACATTGATTCACTTGGTTGAACCCTTGGAGTTGAATGAATTAAAAGAGATTGCTTCAGCATTTCCCGATAATATCAAAATGTCACAATTCGTAAAGGCACTCAATGAGCATATCGAGGTGGAGGAACGCACATCTGTTGGGCAACCCTATATTAACATTGTGTTACCTGATCAGTTGGGGCAGGATTTAGAGCTTTCCACTTTTATCGGCGAGAACTATGTGCTGGTCGATTTTTGGGCAGGCTGGTGTCTGCCATGCCGACAGGAGAATCCAAATCTGGTTAACCTGTATAAAAAGTATAAATCGAAGGGTTTCGATATTTTCGGGGTATCTTTCGACCGCAACCGCGAACAGTGGCTGGATGCCATTAAAAGCGATGAATTGCAGTGGGTACAGGTTTCGGATTTGTTGGGGTGGGAGAGCCCAGTGGCAAAACAATATGGCATTATGTCAATCCCTTCCAATGTGCTTATTTCACCCGATGGGAAAATTGTTGCAAAGAATTTGAAGGGCGAAGAGCTGCAGCGTAAATTGGATGAGCTGTTTGACAAGTAGTCGCTTCAATCGCAGGTAGGAGAAATTCGATTTGGCAGTTGTCAGTTAATGCCAATGGCAGGTGAATGCCCATTAGAAGGGGTAACCGATTCCAAAATTCAAGCCGAAGTCAGAAAGGGTGTACCGCCTGTTGAAGGGTATCCAGTGTACAATCTTTTGCCCGTCAACGTTGGACAGGTCAATTCCTGGATCGTGAATTTTAATTCCTAAATCGAACCGCAAAACAAAAAAACTCAGATCCATTCGCATGCCAAATCCTGTCCCCAGGGCAATTTGTTTATAAAACTCGTTGGGCTTGAATAGCGCTCCGGGGCGCTCATCAGCCGATGAAATGGCCCAAATATTGCCTGCATCGACAAAAATAGCCCCTTCAATCATCCAGATTACTTTAAAGCGGTATTCAGCGTTGGCCTCCAGTTTGATATCGGCAGTTTGATTGGGTGGTGTTTTATTGGGGCGTTCTGGTTCTACATATGAACCGGGACCCAGGCCACGCGCTGTCCATGCCCTTATGCCCGTCGATCCTCCAGAGAAATACTTCTTCTCGAATGGAAGAGCCTTGGAATTACCGTAGGGTAAACCGGCTCCGGCATATACCCGGTAAACAAACTTATTATTCTCATCAACAATGTGGTTGAATGTGTAGTTTATGTCGCTCCTGACGAACTGAGAAAAGCTAATGTTGAAAATTTTATAGGTATCGTCTTCCCCCTTTTTACCCCATAGCAAAAAAGCGCTGTTAAGCAGATTCCCCGAAAGTTCAAGGTTAAACCGCACAATCGAATAGTTATCCCTTGGGCTCACCTGACTGTTATAGATCATGCTATAGCTTGTGATGGGTACAAGTTGGCTTTTGTAGCTGTTTTCCAAATAGGTATCGCGAATAATATCCCAAAAGGATGGCGATATAGCAAAGATGTTGATTAAGTTAATTTCGGTAGGAATTATGGTATGAGAGAATTTTTTCTCGCTCCTCCACGTGTAACCAAAGTTTAACCCGGCAACGGTTCTGGTGTACTGTGGCCGGTGCTGATAGTTGTACGAAACCGATATCTGGGTTCGGGGATTATACTGATTGAGAATCTTTTGAAAATATTGTGGTCCAAGAAAGCGAGGGAATCCAAAGCTCACCGCTCCTCCGTATTCCACAGCATTATCGAATCCCGTACGCTCTGATGATAGAATCTCGACCATGCCCCTCAATTTAATATCAAATGATTCTGCTCCTCTAAAAATATTCTTATGCTGATAGTTGAAGTTGCCCTCAACGCCAATGTCCGAAGCCGAGTTGGTGCCAACAAATTCGAACTGATAGCTTTGTAAAGTGTGGGGTGTGAGTTGGACGTGGCAATTGAGATGCCCATATTCTTTTCCCTGTTCAGGCTTTTGGTTCTGATTGAACAAAACGAAATCCATGGCTTCAAAAGCATCATTGTCGTCATCCATTTGCTCCTCAAAAGAGATATTTGTAACCCTGTATAACCTCAATGAGGTTAATTTACTCTTGGTATTCTTTACAGTACTCTCTGAGTAAAGATTTCCCGGCTTTATTAAGTTCGAATTGATTAAAGTCTTAAACTTAATGCCGGGATCCTGATGAAAAATAAAGTATTGATTATCAAATTGAACAGTGTCTAATAGTTTATACTGTTGATACTGATAATATTTTACGGGATCATAGTTCGGGTAGAAAAAAACCTTGTTGATCTCGTACTTTTTATATGGCTGTAGGATACGCTCTCCAAACTGATCGCGAATGAACCTGTTTCGGATATTCAAATCCAGATCAACCTTCTTCCCGGTAAGGTTTGTATCGGCATTAAAAGTTATGTAATCGTGAGAAAAGAAATAATACCCCTCTTCCTTTAAAAGTTTTTCAATCCTGGTTCGCTCGTCCTGAAGAAGGTCCATATCGAAAATTTTTCCCTTTGACAGAATGCTGTTGCATGTATCGTTCAACACGATTTGTCGGATATCAGGATCTTCAATAACATAGTTGATATTCTTGACTTTATACGGTAATCCGGGCTTAATGGTATAGGATACAGTAGCTTTCTTATTTCCGTACTCGGTATTATCAGAAACCAGT
>JAKQEF010000019.1 GCA_029558675.1 Bacteroidota bacterium
TTCAATGCCTTGCAGGCATTGATTATGGCCAGACCCAGGAGTGCGGTGGCACGCGATGAGGTGGTCATTCCCGTATCTATATCTGCCTCGGTATCCACAATCACTTTGACAATGGAGGGGGCAATTCCGGTTTCTTCGCACAGCGTTTGTATGGCCATGTTGTGAATTCCCTGACCCATTTCGGTCCACCCATGTTTGATAACCACCTCTCTTTCGGAAACTATATCGATTATCACCTTCGACTCGTCGATCATCCCGTTGCCCACGCCCGAGTTTTTGATGGCACAGGCCAGTCCGGCATATTTGGCTTTATAGAAGTCGTCTTTCACTGCCTCTAAACAAGTGCGTATGCCTACACCATAGACTTTTTGCCCGGTGGAGGTGGAAAGTCCATCAACAAGTGCATTGTCGTAACGGAATTGCCATCTGTCAAATCCCCCCTGATGGCATATGTCGTCTATGCAGCTTTCCATGGCGAATGCCACCTGATTTGCTCCAAAGCCCCGCATTGCCCCACAGGGCAAGTTGTTGGTATAAACCGTTTTGGCCTCAATGTCCACATTGGGAACAAAGTAGCCTGCCGTTGCATGGCCGGCCACCCTTTCCATCACTTTGGTTCCCACCGAGGAGTATGCGCCCGTATCGCCTACTGCCATTAGTTTCAACCCCATCAGTTTGCCATTGGCATCGGCTGCCAACTCCATATCCATATAAACGGGATGGCGCTTGGGATGCATGCGTATGGATTCACTACGGGTAAGGGTAATTTTGACGGGCTTGTTGAGAAGGAAGGCGAATAGGGCTGCATGTCCCTGAACGGTAAGATCTTCCTTGCCACCAAATCCCCCTCCGTTGGGGACTAAAATCACCCGCACTTTATGAATGGGAAGGTTCAGAATTGCAGCAATCTGCTTTCTATCAACGTAAATTCCCTGACCTTGACTATAAACCACAATACCTCCATCGCCATCGGGATGAGCAACGGCCGATTCCTTTTCAAGGAATGCATGTTCAATGCGTTGGGTTTCGTAACGCCCTTTCGAAATGTATTTCGCTTCGGAGAATGCCTTGTGCACATTGCCAATGGCAAAGCGGGTTGTGCTAAAATGGTTTGGTTTGTCGGGGTGAACCCTTTCGCCATCAATGGCCTCAAAAACATCGGTAACGGGTTTGAGTACATCATATTGTACTTCAATTAATTCTATTGCCCTGCGGGCAATGGCTTCGCTTTCGGCTACTACACCGGCCACCACATCGCCTATATAGGTAGTGGTTTTCCCTTCGGCAATCATAACCGATTGATCGTTATACACCAAACCAATTAGCTGTTCCCCGGGAATATCGGCAGCTGTGAATATTCTATGGACACCTTTTAACTTTTCAACTTTCGATGTATCGATTCGCTTAACTATTGCGCGCGGATATTGGCTGAATTTTAGTGCTCCATAAAGCATGCCTTCCAAAAAAATGTCATCGGTAAACTTTCGTTCACCAATGGCAGTGCTATAGGCATCGTATTTAAGGTGGTCAACTCCAACTTTCCCGCTGGTCTGTCGTAGCTGCAAAGTTTTTTTTGCCTTGAGGGCTTCGCCAGATGAAAGAATGGATTCTTCAATTTTTTTATAACCCGTGCATCGGCAGATATGAGGTTTTATGGCCTGCCTAACCTCATTTATGGTGGGATTGGGATTATTTTCAAGTAAAACCTTAGTCCTGCTGATGAAACCCGGAATACAGAAGCCACACTGTACGGCCCCGCCATTGACATACGATTTGGCAATGGTATCCTTCACGTATTCGGGAAAACCTTCCATGGTGAAGACGTTGGCACCTTCCAACTTACCCATTCGGGTGGTGCAGGCCAGCTTGGCCTGTCCATTGATCTCCACCGTGCAAGCACCACATACTCCTTGCCCTGAGCATCCGTCCTTAGTTGCAGTAAGATGTAGTTCGTTGCGCAGGTAGTCTAGCAGGGTGCGCTGCGGATCACCATCAAATGCAGTTGTTTGTCCGTTTAGTAAAAAATTTATCATGGTGAAATAGTTTTACTTATGCCGAATTCCGACTACTTCCTCAAATACTTTTTTGTCCGTATCGCCCTCGGTGCTGATGAGCAGAATGTTGGTCTGATCGTTAATGTTTAATGCCTGCTTCACGGCTTCCAACTCTTTTTCCCAGACAATGGCCATAAACCCTGCCAGTCCTGCCGATCCCGATTCGCCCGATATAACCCTTTGATCGCCCTGTACCGGGTAGTACAATTCCCGCATGGCTTCACGGGCAAAGCCATCATCGATTTTTAAAGAGACATCAACGCCGCTTTTAAGCAAATCCCACGCTCCCAGCGATGGGGTGCCACAGTTCAATCCTGCCATGATGGTGGTAGCATTTCCCCTTGAGGTGGTAACTTTGCCCTCGACGAACGATGAGAATATGGCATCGGCTTCCAATGGTTCAACAATTACAATTTTTGGCCGCATACCTCCGTACCGATTAAGGTAGTAAAATGCTGCAGCAGCAGCAAAACTTCCCACGCCGGCCTGTACAAATACCACATCAATTTTTGCCTTGGGCAGAGTGTTGATGGTATCCTCCATCTCCACGAAAAGGCTCATGTATCCGGCAACAATATTGGCGGGTATTTCTTCATACCCCTGCCATGCCATATCCTGCACCAGTTGCCATCCGTTTGCATTGGACATACTTTCGGCTCGGGCACAGGCATCGTCATAATTTCCGTTAACCTTTTCCACGCGTGCGCCATATGCCTCAATGGCTTTCATGCGGTTTTCGGTGGTATCGTGGGGTACGTAGATAACCGATTTCTTCCCAAAGAGCGATGCCCCCCAGGCGACTGCCTTACCATGATTACCATCGGTTGCAGTGCAAAAGGTTTGCAAGTGGGGATTAGTGGCTAAAAGTTGGTCGATGGCAAAAACAGCGCCAAGCGCTTTGAATGCATTGAGCCCAAAACGGTGCGATTCATCTTTCAGGTAAATATTACCCACACCATACTTCCTTGCCAGCCCCGGAAGTGAAACCAGGGGCGTTGAATTATACCCCTTGAGGGTTTTGTGAAATGCCAAAGCATTCTTCCTACTCAATATTTCAGTAGTGGTATTCTGCACGATTTTGTTATCGGGAGAATTGATAAAATAGGATGCAATCATGATATCATTTAAAATGAATTGGATGGTAATATGTAAGAAAATAAAAAATGGCAATGATTAAAAATCGAAATATACTAAATCTTATTTAATGATTGCCCCAAGCCGTTTGATTAGACCAATGCATGCAGCAAAAGCAAAAAAACGTAACTTGTTAAAATGTAAAAATATAATTCGATTTAGGAGAAAATATGTTTCTCTGAATTTAATGATGAGGTTGAATAAATTTTGAATGTTAAAGTTGATTTCTTTTAAAAACAATACTTTTATTGTATAGAAAATCTTTATATTTACTTTTCAGACCATTAGTATTCTCTATGAATATCGACTTGTTAAATATTTTATTCAAAAAACTTGAACACGATGATTTAAGCTATGCTTATACTGGTTCATTTACTGATGCTCTTGCCATTAGGATGATTGATATAGCCCGCCATAACATAGAATCGTGGGGAGAAGGTGCGGGATTAATGAACAGGGTAAGTTTTTTGATGGGCGAATGCTATCAAAATATCGTTAGGCACGGCATCTCGGCGAGCGATATAAAAAATCTGCATGAAAAATCGGAGCTAATGTTTCTCAGGGTTATTGGCGATAGCTATTATATCACCTCAGCAAATCTTGTAGAAAACAGCTCGATTGATTTAATTAGATCTAAGCTGGATAGGATTAACAACCTATCGCAGGATGAGTTAAAAGAGTTGCAACAGAGTATAATGCTTAATGGGCAACTTAATGCCAAGGGTGGTGCCGGTTTGGGGATAATTTTGATGGCTAGAAAAACAAGGCAAAAAATTGCCTACAGGTTCGAAAAACTCAGCGATAACATATCGCTCTTTTACCTTCACACGCTGCTTAGGACAGAAGACATAAGTCCTGATAGCGACCTTATGAAAATCACCATAGATGACATTATTGCGTTTCATGACATCATTGCAAAAGAGGGATTACTATTAATGCATAAGGGTGATTTTTCGCAGGAGACGTTTTTGCCTGTTCTTAAGATGATAGAGGGGAACATGAAGGAAAAATTCGAACATACATTTATCAGCACTAAACTTTACCACCTCATTGTTGAAATTTTACAAAATATTTCGAGACATGGGAGTAAGGAGCACAACGTAAATCAAGGCATTTTCTTGATGGGCAGTAAGGATAACAATTTTATTATCGGGTCGGCCAATTATATTGAAAGAGGGGAGGCCGATTCGCTTCTAAGCCGATTGGATGAATTGAAAATATTATCGAAGAAAGAGTTGGATATGCTTTACAGGGATAACCTTCGACTTGTGATAGAAAGGGAAGATCAAAACGTAGGACTGGGGTTAATAGATATTTTCAGATATTCTAAATCTGTTGATTACCGACTGGATAGACAGCCTGATAAGTATTTGTTTTCTTTGGTTGCAATCATTTAATTTTTTTGGTGTTTTTTAATAAAATTTTTTAAACCACGTTGTCAATATGACCATTAGTGCGAATCACGTAATATGGTGAAAGTCGGATTTAATACAGTTCTGTCTTTGGTAATCATTGGCAATTGATGGCAAATATCACGTAGGTTTTGACTTGAATGTCAAAAAATAGTATAGGCGAAACAAGTTAATGGGTCATTAGTAAAGTGATAAAATTGACATTGCAATAAATGCTTAGTACAGTATTTAATGTTAACTTGCACTATAAATAAAAATTTTTGTTAGTAATGGACATTGGCACTTCAGCTCAACTTTTCGAAGAACTTCAGGGTGACGAACTTAGTTTTGCCTACGCAGGATCATTTTCTGATTCTATTACCCATAGAATAGTCGAATTAACGCAGCATAATATTGATTCAACCGGAAGCTTCAGCAAATTGAAGAATAAAATAAGCTTCTTAATGGTTGAATGCTATCAAAATGTGGTGCGGCATACAGATGCAAAACGGGGTGAGCCTGAACCAAGAAGCCAGCTCAATGCATTTTTTGTGAGGAGCAACGGAAGTAACTTTTTTATTACCTCTGTCAACTATATCGATAATTACGAAATTCCAAACGTGAAGGAGAAGCTTGATAGGGTGAACAGCTTGTCGCCTGAAGAGCTTAGGTTATTGCAAAAACAGGTGTTGTCCAAAGGCCAGCTATCTGATAAGGGTGGTGCAGGCCTTGGAATCATTGAAATGGCCCGAAAATCGGGACAAAAAATAGACTACGCTTTTGATTTGCTGGACGATAAGTACTCTCTTTTCTATATGCATTTAAAGCTTAAACTCGAAGATGAGGCAGGTATTGTTCCCTCTCAGGATATTACCATTGACAAAATGAAAGAGCTTTATGCTAAACTTCATTCAAACAGAATCCTGATCATGCACAAGGGCGATTTCTCGGAGCAAACCACCCTTCCTATTATTCAGATGATTGATAACTTTAAAAAACATGCCGATTTACAGGTAACTAAAAAAAGGTTGTTCCATATCTCTGTTGAAATGTTGCAGAATATTTCTCAGCATGCCTACAAGAGAAAAGGCATAAACGAGGCTATTTTTATCCTTGGGAAAACAAACGATGACTATATAATTAGTACTTCAAATTTTGTTGAAAAGACTAAAATAGAAAAGCTTGAGAACCAACTGCGGGAGTTAAAGGGCTTGTCCAATACAGATTTGAACCTACTTTTTAAATCAAAGTTCAGATCGTTAAATGAGGAGAATGTCCATGGGATAGGCATTGGATTGATTGACATCTCGCGTAAAAGCCAATTTTTTGATTACTCCATTAACCTTTCAGACGATACCCCGTTATTCTCATTTTATGTTGTAGTATAACGGATCGGGGAAAGTTAAGTGTGGGAGCTTGGCCTTGCCGTTGCGATAAAAGAACTTTCGGAATAGCAATCCCGACTCCGAAGTCTCGGAGCTCGGGAACGCTCGGTTGAAACGATTCATTTTCCCATAATTCCAAACTACGAAAAGCAAGGGATTCTCCTAATCGTTTGTAAGCCTGTATTTTATTACCCCTTTAGCTTGGACAGTTTCTATTTTGCTTGCCTTTTTTTAAGATTTACCGAAAACAGTAAACCAATGTAGTTCCCTGATAGTTTGTAGTACCCTCTGGAATCGGGAGATGAGAGTAGGTTGGCAAACTGGTACTCCCCCTCAATGGTATTCTGAAAGTTGACAACGTAAATTACATTGACTTTCAGTAAACTCCATCCAGTCATATGTGAAACACCAAAACCAGCAGTATAACTACCATAAAAAAAGAAATCCTGACTATTAAGTTTTAAACCAAATATTTCACG
>JAKQEF010000013.1 GCA_029558675.1 Bacteroidota bacterium
TTTAGGATGCTTTGATAATCTGTATATTACATTAGTAATTACCACTTTGCCTTTCAATTCCCTTTTGAATATACTATCGCGGTAGCCAAATTGGCACTCTTCATTCTTCCACACAACCCTGCTCATGGTTTCAAGGTTGAATCCCATTACTTTTAAAATGGTCTCTTTCGCTTCAACGCCATAGGCTCCGATATTTTGAATGGGCGAAGCGCCAACACTGCCCGGGATATTTGAAAGGTTTTCTATTCCGCCCAATCCCCTTTGCACGGCATACTCCACCAGATTGTCCCAAACTTCGCCTGCTCCAACCGAAAGAGCGACATAGTCGCTGGTGTTTTCTACTTCCTCAATGCCCGTTATGGAGGGCTGAAGAACAACGCCGGCATAATCCCGGGTGAAAAGAATATTGGAGCCTCCACCCAATACCAGCATGGGTAAACCCATCTGTTTAATTCTGTTGATACAATCAATCAGCTCCTCCTCCGATGTTGGCTTTGTGAAGTATTTTGCCTTAACAGGCAGGCCAAATGTATTCAGCTTAATTAAAGGGTTGTCGTTGAAGAATTCGGGCATAATTTTTTCAGTAATAAGATTTAGCGTAGATATATTAGAACTTACTGTCCGCACAAATTTGCCAAAATAAATGTAAATTTGCCTAACTGATAAACGGAATATTATGGAAAAGAACAAAATGGTGCCGGGGATAAAATCCTTACCTGTAATTTTTGCCGTTGTTTTTCTTAGTTCGTGTATCTCCTACTATTTCGAACATCCTGTGCCCTACGATGCGAAAACGGTCAATGAAATGCCCAAAATCCTTATTGGCGAATGGCAAGGCGATGGAGGAAAATTAATTGTTAACAACAATCAGTGGATTTCCGTTGAAACCGACTCCAATGGCATTACCGTTAGTAAAATTGAATACGCACTGTCCGATTCGTTGATAATCAAAAGGGATGATAAGCGCTATTTTTTTAATGAGCTTAACAGCAACGGATTCTGGAGTGTTTACCTAGGATGCCAATCGGACAACCTATTCCTGATTAAAAGGCTGGCTAAAGCTGACAGTTTAATATTCAAAAACTCCATTGGGCTGCTTCCCGATTCAGTTTCAGACAATGATTTCTACTATGGTGGCAAATTAACCAAACAGGCTATGCAAAAGTTTGTGGATAATGGCGGGTTCAGCGATACGCTTTTCAAATTTAATCTGAAAACACGAACTGTAAATCAGCCCAATTTCTGAGTTAACGCTTAAAAACAAAAGAAAGATTTGACCAAAGTTATTCTCTTAGCCACATCCGACCTGATTGCCGATCAAAGGGTACATAGAGCGGCCTTATCGTTGCACGAGGCAGGTTACGACGTTATTGCCGTGGGAAGAAAGCTTCACTACACCACAAAGGAGGAAGGCCCTATATACAAAGTTAAGCATTTGCGAATTTTTGCACGAAAGGGCTTTATGTTCTATGCGCTCTTCAATCTGTTTGCCTTTTTTTATCTTATTTTCAAAAGATTTGATATAGTCCAGGCTAACGACTTGGACACACTCCTCGCAGCGCGCCTGGCGGGATGGATACGCAAAAAACCCGTTATTTACGATAGCCACGAGCTGTTCACTGAAGTCCCTGAGCTGAATAATAGGCCAAAAGTGCGATGGTTCTGGAGTTCGCTGGAAAAACGCCTGGTTAAAGGGCTAAAGCATTGCAGCACAGTATCGGAAGGGGTGGCTAACGCGTTGGAGCAGCGCCATGGGATAAAATTTCAGGTAATACGCAATTTGCCGTTGAGCAAACCACATCTTAATGAGTATCAACCCGAAAAACGAATTATCGTTTATCAGGGAGCGCTGAACGTAGGGAGGGGGTTAGAACGGCTGATTGTTGCAATGCAGCATATCAGCAATTCAACCCTATGGATTGTAGGGAAGGGAGATATCGAGGTGCAGCTGAAGACGCTGGCTTCCGAATTGGGGCTCAATGACAGGGTAGTATTTTTGGGGAGAATCCCATACCAAAGCCTGCATGCCATAACCGCCAAGGCTACCATCGGAGTTTCCATTGAGGAGGATTTGTGCATTAGCTATCGCTATGCCTTACCCAATAAGCTGTTCGATTATATTCAGGCAGGCTTACCGGTGGTGGTTAGCGATTTACACGAAATGAAATCTGTGGTGGAAAAATACGGGATAGGCATGACCATACCTAGCAATTGCGATGCCTTAAGCCTTGCCGAAATACTCAACGATTGTATGAATAACCCTGCTATGATGCAAGAATGGCATAGAAATGCTATGAACGCAGCAAAGGAATTGGTTTGGGAGAAAGAGAAAGAATTATTGCTCAACCTGTTTCGCGATGCGTTGAAACAGTAATGGAATGTGTAATCGAATAAAATAATCTGATACCTATGAACACAAAAAGAGTAGTTTTTTTATCCTTTTTCTTATTGGCCATGAATGGTTTAACTTTTTCACAAGATGATGTGGTGATACTGCCTGCCCCACAAAAAACAGGAGGTATGCCATTAATGGATGCCCTTTCCAACCGAAAAACTTCCAGAGTTTTTTTCACAAAAGAGTTGGATTTGGAAACACTTTCAAACTTGCTTTGGGCTGCCAATGGCATAAACCGTCCGGAGAATGGGCTGAAAACAGCACCCAGTGCTGTTAATTGGCAAGAAATAGAAATTTACGTATGCATCGAAAAGGGCATTTACCTTTACAATGCATCGGAACATCGGCTCGAACTGCTTATGATGGGGGATTTTCGGGAGGCAACCGGAGCACAGCCCTTTGTCAAGGATGCACCACTGAACCTGATATACGTTGCCGATTTTTCGCGTATGGGCGATAGGTCCGACGAAGTTAAACACTGGTATTCGGCTGCCGATGCGGCTTTCATTATACAAAATGTTTACCTGTTCTGTGCTTCTGAAGGGCTTGGCACAGTGGTTCGTGGTTCTGTAACCAAGGACAGGTTGAGAGAGGTTATGAAGCTGCCAGAACATAAACATGTGGTTTTCGCCCAGACGGTAGGTTATCCCGAAGAGTAAATACAATGCCGGCTTGCGGGATGGCAGCTATCTTGAAAAAATAATGGAATGTTACAACATTAGCTTAAGCTGATTGTTGTAAACAAAAAAATATAGCTGCTTTGAATACCGAAAAACATATCTATCCCGTCACAGGAATGTCGTGTGCAGGCTGCTCGGCAAGCGTTGAGAGCATGCTTAAAAGCCAATCGGGTGTGGCGGATGCAGGAGTTAATCTGGCAAACCAAACTG
>JAKQEF010000035.1 GCA_029558675.1 Bacteroidota bacterium
ATCAAGGTTGAAAGTTTTTATAAGGAGAGTCACCAGAAAATTTTTCAGGCCGTATTAGACCTGTCCTCACGCCATGAACCGATTGACTTGTTGACCGTTACCGAGGAACTGCGCAAGCGGGATGAACTGGATGCGGTGGGCGGTGCGGTTTACCTGGCACAGCTTACTTCGAAGGTGGGATCGGCGGCACACCTGGAGTTTCACTCCAAAATCATTGCACAGAAGTTTATTCAGCGTGAGCTGATAAGGGTTTCCAGCGATATACAAAGCAAAGCTTTCGACGATTCCATTGATGTTGACTACCTGTTAGACTACTCCGAAATGGAACTTTTTAGGGTGGCCGAAGGCAATATTAAACGCGAAACGGCGCCCATAAATCTGCTTGTTAAGCAAGCACTACATGAGCTGGAGGAGGCCGGAAAAAGGGAGGATGGCCTCAGCGGGGTGCCCTGTGGTTTCTCCGAACTCGACCGCATGACCTCGGGGTGGCAACCATCGGACCTTATCATTGTCGCTGCGCGACCCTCCGTTGGTAAAACCGCCTTTGTGCTCTCCATGGCACGTAATATGGCAGTTGACCACGATGTGCCCGTTGCCTTCTTCTCGTTGGAAATGTCGAGCCAGCAGCTGGTTAAAAGATTGCTGGTGAGCGAATCGGAGATCTCTCACGAGAAGATTCGTAACGGTAAGCTCACTCCTCACGAGTGGGCACAGCTTACAGTGAAGATTGGCAACCTGCAGAATTCGAAAATTTTCATCGACGATACTCCCGCCCTTTCCATCTTCGAACTTAGGGCCAAGTGCCGCAGGCTAAAAGCGCAACACGATATACAGATAATCATTTTAGACTATCTGCAGCTGATGACCGGCCCCGAGGAGGTTAAGGGTAATCGTGAGCAGGAGGTAAGCAGTATTTCCCGATCGCTTAAGGCCATTGCCAAAGAGCTCAACGTGCCAATCATTGCCCTGTCGCAGCTGAACCGATCTGTGGAAAACAGGGGAGGGTTAAAACGGCCACAGCTATCCGATTTGCGCGAGTCGGGTGCCATTGAGCAGGATGCCGATATGGTACTCTTCATTAACCGCCCGGAAAAACACGGGCTTTATGAGGATGAGAATGGAAACTCTATGGTTGGAATTGCCGAGATTATCGTGGCAAAGCACAGGAATGGTGCCACCGGCGATGTAAGGCTCCGATTCCGTGAAGAGATGGCCAAGTTTACCGATCTTGATATTACGGAATACCCAGCCTATTCCAACGTTGAGCCCATTGCTCCCAAGGCAGTAACCTTTAAATCTAAGATGAATCAGGATCCCTTCCCCGATTCATCAGGATTTAATGATAATGATTTGCTATCGGGTACAACAATTGACGGGGACCTTCCATACTAAATAGTTCATTATGCCGGTGTGAGAGAAAATGGCACGGAAAGAAAAGTCATGCCAAGGGCAAGCCACAAGGCCATAGAATCGCCCTAAAGAATACTCATCAACTCCTGAAGCGTATTGATTTCAAAGGTTAACTCCTCATTGTGTTTTACCCCGTCGGCATTGTAGAACACCTGATCCATGCCGAAGTTCTTGGCCCCCAGAATGTCGATCTCCAGGTCGTCGCCAATCATCAGGCTCTCCGCCTTTTTTGCATTGGCAGCAGACAATGAGTAGCCAAAGGCCTCGGGTCGGGGTTTATGATATCCCGACATTTCGGAGGTAATCACCTTTTGAAAGTACTTATCGAGCCCACAAAGTTTAAGCTTTGAAAATTGTACCTCGTTGAAACCGTTGGTAATAATATGTAATCCATATTTTCCGTTAAGATAATCCAGCACTTCAATGGCATGGGGGATGAGCGCTGTTTTCAAAGGACTTTCAGTAATATATTCATCGCCAATTACCTGGGCAAGTATCTCGTCTTTTATACCCACATCCCTTAGGGTAAGATCGAATCGTTTGAAACGCAGAACCTCTTTTTTCATGTTGCCCTTTCTGTAGTAATCCCACAACCGCTCGTTGTGCCCCATGAACGTTTCAAAGAAGCTGTTAAAATCACCGAAAGACCTATCCAACTTGTGCCTGTAAAAGATTTCCTCCAGCGTTAACCGCATGTTTGTATCGAAATCCCATAGCGTTCGGTCGAGATCGAAAAATAGGTGCTTATACTTCATTGTTATTTTGGAAAAGCCCTGCGTTTTTTTGATGGCGCAAAGATATACAAAGCACTTTCTTTTCTTCCCCATTCCGGATTTATTCTTCATTTTACCACGGCAAATAACACAATATCAGTGATTTGTGTTGATTAAAAATAATTTAAAAAATAGTCAAAATAATTTGCATTATGAACATATGCTCATTATCTTTGCAGTGAACATATGCTCATTTATTTTCTATGTCACCCAGAGTAAGGAAAATTCGCAAAGTATTTAATCCCCCGCCAGTAAAGGGGTTTAAACCATATGGCTCCGATACGGATGGCAGAAAAACCGAACCGGTGCAGCTACTCTTTGAAGAGTATGAAGCATTGCGCTTGTGTGATTACGATTTTTACAATCACCACCAGGCATCGGTTATCATGGGCGTTTCGCGCCCAACATTCACCCGCATATACGCATCGGTAAGGCAGAAGGTGGCCATGGCGTTTGCCGAGGGAAGGCAAATTGTCATCGAGGGTGGCAAGGTCTATTTTGATAGCGACTGGTATCATTGCAAGGACTGCAAATGCTATTTCGATAATCCTCGGAAGGAGATCGTGGAAATCGTTTGCCCGCTATGCGGCAGCAAACCGGTTGTCAACTACGAAGTTGAAGATGAAATGCCTGATTCCGGTGACGATCAACATGTTGATTATTGCATTTGCGTTAGCTGTGGGTATAAGAAACCTCACCAGCCGGGCAAACCCTGCAGTAACGAGATTTGCCCCAAGTGCAACGCTCCGTTGCGCAGAAATGTGGGGCGTAGGCGAAGAGGAAGATTAAATAACTAAAAAATATAATATCATGAAAGTAGCCATTACTTCTACAGGAAACTCCATCGAGTCGATGTTAGACGAGCGCTTTGGGCGCTGTTCGTACTTTGTGATTTACAATACAGAAAGCAAATCCACAGAGATTGTTCCCAATCCCAATAAGGACGCGGAGAACGGTGCCGGACCGGCCTCTTTACAACTGGTTGCCTCGCATAATGCCGAAAAAATTGTATCGGGCGAGTTTGGCACTAAAATCAAATCGCTGGCTGATAGCCTGAAAATACAGCTGGTGGTGGTGAAGGAGCCAAAAAAGGTAAAGGATATTATTGAGATGTTGAACAAATAAAAAATAGCGCTATGCCACGAATGGATGGAACCGGTCCGGAGGGCAAGGGCCCTCGTACAGGGAGAAAGTTGGGCGAATGTGGAAATGCCACCGATGAGGAAAAGCTCAGCAGGCTGGGCAAAGGCATGGGGAAAGGACGCAAATCGGGGTGCGGACAGGGCAGGGGCAAACGGTTGCGGACTGATGAGAAATCACTAAATGAATAGCAATTTCATTTGGTAATACCTAAATGTGCTGATTAATGTGCTGATGTTCAATGTTGTGTGAGTTTAAATCATTTTTATAAGGAGGTAGTTATGCCAGGTTTTGATCAAACAGGTCCGGTTGGGCAAGGCCCAATGACCGGCCGCAGAATGGGAAGGTGCACCGGATTTGGTGCACGGGCAGGAAATCAACCCGCAGGCGAAGCCCCACGGGAAAACATTCCTTTCGGCTATGGAAGGGGTGCAGGCTATGGCCGCAGAGGCGGCGGTGGCAGGGGATGGAATCGGGGAATGGGTTTACAGAACCGGTTCAGGGGTAATTTCTGATTTTTCTATACCGATTTTTTCATGGGGCAACCCCAAGATTCATAAGCTTGGGGTTGCTTAATTCCAATTAATAAATTTAACCAAATAGCTCATTTATGAATAAAACCATTGCAATTCCGTTGGAGAACGGAATACTTTGCGCCCACTTCGGGCATTGCGAGAAATTTGCCATTGTTAAGGTGGAAGATTGTAAAATAGTTGATGTTAAAGAGATTACACCGCCTGAACATGTGCCGGGTTTGTACCCAAGCTGGGTTGCCCAATTTGGAACCACCGATGTCATTGCCGGTGGCATGGGGCAGAAAGCCATAGAACTTTTCAATCAGCAGAATATCAATGTGTTTATTGGTGCACCTATGCTTGGTGCCCGGGAGTTGGTTAGTGATTTCATTGCTGATAAGCTGGAGTTGAGCGCCAACTACTGTAACCACGACGGACACCACCACCACGGAAACTGCGGGCATTAGAGAATTGCTCAATGGCTGATGCGAGGTGCGTTGACTGCTTTTTGAAAACCTACCACAGGCTCTTTCAAAAGTATGGTGTTGCAGAAATGCAGCAGCAGAAGTTTTTGGAGTATTTCCACAGGGTCATTGTTAATCAAAATTTTGAGAACAGCCCCATAATCCAGCGTGATCTCAATATTGTCTTCTGCGATATCATTGAAATTGCCGACCCCTTTGCTGAGGAGAAGGAGGAGAGCAACAGGGTAGCCTTAGGATTGTACAAAGTGTGGAAGGAGCGGGTTATCGATGCGGATAATCCCTTTGGGATGGCACTTAGGCTGGCCATTGCGGGAAATATTATGGATTACGGTGCAAGCAATAGCTTCGATATCAACGGGACTGTGGAGAGAGTGCTGAATGCTGACTTTGCCATTGATCATTCGGCACAGTTGAAGGAGAGAATAGCAAAAGCGCAACGTATCCTTTACCTTGGCGATAATGCAGGTGAGATTGTTTTCGACAGGCTGTTCATCGAAACCTTTATGCATAACGACGTTACCTATGCCGTGAAGGGAGGTCCCATACTTAATGACGTAACCATGAAGGATGCCCTTGACGTGGGGATGGACAATGTGGCCGATTTGATATCCAACGGATTTGATGCCCCCACGACCCACCTTGAAATGTGTAGCCGTGAATTTCAGGAAGTTTTCAACGCTACTGACCTGATAATCTCCAAGGGACAAGGCAATTTGGAGGGGCTCATAGGCCGAAACGATCCACGGATTTTTTTCCTACTCATGGTGAAATGCGATGTGATTGCCGAGTTTCTTAAGGTTGACAAGGGAAGTTTTATTGTTTATAACCAGATTGAACAAAAGAGAAAACACTAATTATCAAATCAAACGTCATGGAAAAAGTAAAAATTGGTATAATCATTTGTGATCGTTATAAAAATTGCGCAGGAGGAAAATGTTTCAGTTCTCTTAGACAACGTGAAGGTGCATTTGCCTTATACAAGGATGTAGAAGTTGAAGTGGTTGGCTATACAACTTGTGGAGGATGCCCGGGAGGTAACATTCAATATGCGCCTGCTGAGATGAAGAAAAATGGTGCAACACACATTCATTTTTCCACAGGTTTACTGGTTGGCTATCCCCCGTGCCCGCGTATGGAGTACTTCGAAGAATTTATTAAGGTTATGTATGGTCTAAAGGTAATCTTTGGTACACATCCTATTCCTGAACAGTACTTTTTAACTCACGGTGTGCTTAATACTTGGAATACGCCATTTTTGCAACGGGCAATAAAAGACGTTCTTTGTGATGAGAAAACCAGGTTAATGTATGATTAGTATTAAACCCATGAGAATTGCCATAGCAAGCGGGAAGGGAGGAACGGGAAAAACATTGGTTGCCACAAGCCTGTTCTACGCATTACAACGGGAGAGAATCGAGGCAACCCTTGTGGATTGCGATGCTGAAGAGCCCAATGTCATGTCTTTTTTCCAAGGGCAGCTGGAGAAATCCGCTGAGGTAATGCAAAGAGTTCCTGTTATTGATGAAAACAAGTGCACGTACTGTGGTAAATGCCATGAGTACTGCAACTACAAGGCTATTTTCATACTCACACCCATGAAAGTGATTAAGGTGATGGAGGATTTGTGCCATGGATGCGGGGCATGCACCGTGGCATGCGAATACGGAGCCATTGTGGAGAAGGATGTGTCGTTGGGGCAGGTCAATCAATATGCTGTTTCGGGAAATTCGAAAATCATCGAATCGAGGATGAATGTGGGTGTCTATTCGCCTGTGAGGGTGATAAAGGCGGCCATAAACGAAAGCAACGACCGCAGGGTCGTTATCATGGATTCTCCCCCTGGTACTTCGTGCCCCTTTATCCAAACCGTTGCCCGTGCCGATTTTGTTATCCTTGTTACCGAGCCTACACCCTTTGGGCTTAGCGACCTGAAACAGTCGGTTGAGACCCTTAAAACCATGGGTAAATCCTGCGGCGTGATTATCAACCGCGCAGGATTGGGCAATGATGCCATATATGGCTATCTTCATGACCAGGGCATCCCCTTGCTGCTGGAGATACCCTTCGATAGGGAAATAGCCTCGACCTATTCAAAGGGGAAAATTGTTGCTGCTGAAAAAAGGCATTTGCAAACACTCCTTCTGTCGGTTTTTAACATAATTGTAAAGAAATATGGAAATAGCCATCATCAGCGGTAAGGGAGGAACGGGAAAGAGTAGCATTAGCGCTGCATTTGCCACCCTCAGTGGGCAGCCGGTTGTGCTGGCCGATTGCGATGTGGATGCTGCCAACCTACACATTCTTTTCGCCCCTACCCATGAAGAGGATCAGGTGTACATCGCCGGGCAAACGGCAGTAATCGACTATTCAATTTGCACGCACTGCGGCATTTGCATGGATTATTGCCAGTTCGATGCCATTCACAGTATGGATGGCAAAATCACCATATCCGAAACCTCGTGCGATGGCTGTCATCTGTGTGCACGGGTTTGCCCCCACGGGGCAATAACCATGGTTGACAACGATAAGAGCCGTATGTATTCCGGAGCCTTTCGCAATGGCCGAATGGTGTACGGACGTCTTGCTCCGGGTGAGGAGAATTCGGGGAAATTGGTGAATATGGTACGCGACAAGGCAAAGGCCATTGCGAAGGATTACAATTTGGAGAATATCATCATCGATGGCCCTCCGGGCATTGGCTGCGCCGTAATCTCATCCATTACCGGAACAAACCACGTGGTGGTGGTAACCGAGCCTACCCTGTCGGGGCTTCACGATTTGAAACGGGCCCTTGAGATAGTGGAAAAATTCAGCCTGAAAGCATGGGTAATTATAAACAAGTACGACCTGAACGATGATATGTCGCGGCAAATTGAGCAGCATTGCCACGATAGGGGTATTCCACTTGCTGGTAAGTTGCCCTTCAACCCATCGGTTGTGGAGGCCATGGTCAACCTGAAGAGCATTATTGAGTGGCAGCCCCAATCGGAGTTTAGCAGGCAGATTGGCGCGATCTGGAACACAATAACCCAAAGCAAATGATTGCATTTGGCCCTGTGCCATCGAGACGATTAGGCAAGAGTATGGGAATCAACAATATTCCCTTAAGAAAGGTGTGTTCCTATTCTTGCATTTACTGTCAGCTGGGAGCAAGGCAAAAGAGTAGCACAGAACGCGAAACATTCTACGAACCCCAAACCATTAGGGATTCTGTAGAATCGTTGCTAG
>JAKQEF010000041.1 GCA_029558675.1 Bacteroidota bacterium
CAGTAGGTACGAGGTTTTGGTAGCATCAATATCGGCGCAAAAATGTCGAAGAACTTTTTTAATCTTGTAATCGCTCAGTTTACTATATTTTACAAGGCTCATAGGACAAAGATATGAATTTTTCCTAGTCTTAAGCCTTATCTAATAGCATTAAGCGGTTAGATTGCCCCGAATGGATGTAGGCAAAACACTTTTCTGCATGGCACGATAAAGTATGACTGATATGGTTGCCTTAAGGTTGCATATCCACCAAAATGCCTGCATCACAGGGAGTTCGGTTATCATAGTTTAACATGGTTGGTATGAACCTGCAATAGCAAAATAGCTGTTACAGTGCAAAGAGAATATCCGAAAATGGCCGCAAACCTACACCTGCCTGTTCATTTCGTGTTAATAACTCTTTTCAGGAAGGCTGTTTTTATTGCTATTTTTGTAGGTTGTAAGGAATTGTTGGTTATGGACGGCACGTACGCAGAAGATAGCATTAAAACCCTCGAGTGGAATGAGCATATAAGGCTTAGGCCCGGTATGTATATTGGTAAGCTGGGCGATGGCTCTCAGCCCGATGACGGGATTTACGTATTGCTCAAAGAGGTATTCGACAACTCCGTGGACGAATTCATGATGGGCTATGGAAAAATCATAGATCTCAACATAACAGAAAACCTGATTACCGTTCGCGACTACGGCAGGGGCATTCCGCTTGGGAAACTGAGGGAAGCTGCTTCGAAAATGAATACCGGGGCCAAGTACGATTCCAAAGTGTTCAAAAAATCTGTTGGGCTTAATGGGGTTGGGATTAAAGCCGTGAACGGACTGTCATCACGGTTCATCATTCAAAGTTTCCGTGATGGAAAGGGTAAGATGGTCGATTTCTCGTGCGGGAACCTACTGTCGGAGGTTGACATTGAGAGCACTTCTGAGCAAAACGGCACCAAGGTTGAGTTTGTCCCCGACATAACGCTGTTTGGCCCCTTCAATTTCCAGCAAGAGTTTGTTGAAACCATGGTTCGTAACTACACCTACCTCAACACAGGCCTTATCATCAGGTACAACGGCACCCCTTACACATCCAAAAACGGACTGTTAGACCTGCTCAACGAGCAGCTCACGGGACAGGAACTTTACCCCCCAATTCACCTCAAAGGCGAAGACATTGAGTTGGTTATAACCCACGGGAATGGATACGGGGAGGATTACTACGCCTTCGTTAACGGACAACATACCACCCAAGGTGGAACGCACCTTTCCGCTTTCCGCGAGGCTTACGTGAAAACCATTCGCGAATTTTTCAAAAAGGATTTCGATGCCTCCGACATCCGCACTTCCATCATTGCCGCAGTGAGCGTAAGGGTTGAAGAGCCTGTATTCGAGAGCCAAACCAAGACCAAACTCGGAAGCAAAGATATGGGCCCCAACGGGCCTTCCATTCGCCAATTTGTTGGCGATTTTGTGAAAAATGCTTTAGACAACTACCTACACAAAAACCCCGGCACTGCTGAAGCCCTGCTGGCAAAGATTTTGGAATCGGAGAAAGAGCGCAAGGCTATCTCGGGCATCAAAAAGTTGGCCCGCGAGAGAGCGAAAAAGGTAAGCCTTCACAACCGCAAACTGCGCGATTGCAGGATTCACTACGGCGATAACGATGAAAGAAGCGTGGACTCCACCCTTTTCATCACCGAGGGCGATTCGGCCAGCGGTTCCATCACAAAAAGTAGGGATGTCAACACGCAGGCAGTGTTTTCCCTGAAAGGGAAGCCCCTTAACTGCTACGGACTAACCAAAAAGGTGGTGTACGAGAACGAGGAGTTCAACCTGCTACAGGCAGCCCTGAACATTGAAGAGGATATTGATGACATCAGATACAACAGAGTAATCATAGCCACCGATGCCGATGTGGACGGTATGCACATACGATTGCTACTCATCACATTCTTCCTGCAGTTCTTTCCGGACTTAATTCGTCAAAAACACCTTTTCATCCTGCAAACTCCCCTCTTCAGGGTACGCAACAGGAAAAAAACAACATATTGCTACAGCATTGATGAGAAGGAGAAAGCCATTGAGGAGTTAGGGCCAAACCCTGAAATAACCCGTTTCAAAGGGTTAGGCGAAATATCGCCCGATGAGTTTAAGCACTTCATAGGCGAGAATATGCGCATCGATCCGGTTCGCATTTCTTTGCACGATGCCATTGCCGACCTGCTTGCATTTTACATGGGGAAAAACACCCCCGAACGGCAAGATTTTATCATTGAGAACCTGCGATTTGAAAACGATTTGACCGAGGAGGAAGACATACTGGAGTTGGATGAATCGATACCCGAAGAGGTTAAGGTTGAGGCAGAGCTATTGTTCTAAACTATTATTTGTAAACTATCCATTTATTATAATGCAGTTCGACGATTTTGAAGCGGAAGCCCTATTGAATGGAAATGACACTCAAAGCAGTTCGCCTGAGGAGCATAGCCGTATTGCAAAAATTACCGGCGAAACCATCACGCGTGCCCATTTGGCGGGGATGTACAAGGATTGGTTTTTGGACTACGCTTCATACGTCATATTAGAGCGCGCCGTTCCCCACTTAGACGACGGGTTGAAGCCTGTGCAGCGGCGTATTCTCCACGCCATGAAACGCCTTGACGACGGTCGCTACAACAAGGTGGCCAACATCATTGGGCACACCATGCAGTATCACCCCCATGGCGATGCCTCCATTGGCGATGCCCTGGTGCAACTGGGCCAAAAAGAGCTGCTCATCGACACGCAGGGCAACTGGGGCAATATACTCACCGGCGACGGGGCCGCTGCTCCCCGATACATTGAGGCAAGGCTTTCGAAATTTGCCCTCGATGTGGTATTCAACCCCAAAACCACGGAGTGGATGCTCAGCTACGATGGCCGAAATCAGGAGCCCGTAACACTCCCCATAAAGTTCCCTCTGCTTCTGGCGCAAGGGGTTGAAGGGATTGCCGTTGGCCTCGCATCCAAAATACTGCCCCACAACTTCAACGAGCTCATCGATGCCGCCGTCAGCTACCTGAAGGGGAAAGATTTTGAACTCTTCCCCGATTTTCCAACGGGAGGTTACATTGACTGTTCGCGCTACAACGACGGACTCCGAGGGGGCACCATCAAGATTAGAGCAAAAATTGAGAAGTTGGACAAAAAGACGCTGGTCATTACCAAACTTCCCTTTGGGAAGACCACAGCATCGCTAATTGAGTCCATTGTTAAAGCCAACGAAAAGGGAAAGATTAAAATAAAAAAGATTGACGACAACACGGCCGAGAGCGTTGAAATACAGATTCAGCTGGCGGCTGATGTTTCGCCCGATAAAACCATCGATGCCCTGTACGCATTTACCGATTGTGAGGTTTCCGTATCGCCTAACTCATGCGTAATCTTCGATAACAAACCCCGATTCATGGGGGTTAAGGAAATACTGAGAACATCGGTGGACCGCACCAGGTACCTGCTAACCCGAGAGTTGGAAATACGCCTGAGCGAACTGGAAGAGAACTGGCATCTTTCATCGCTGGAAAAAATATTCATTGAGAACCGAATTTACATTAGCATTGAGGAGTGCGAGACCTGGGAATCGGTGCTGGATACCATCGACCACGAGTTGGTACCTTTCAAGAAACTCCTGCGGCGCGAGGTTAACCGCGACGACATTATCAAGTTGACCGAAATCAAAATCAAACGCATATCGAAGTACGACAGTTTCAAGGCAGACGAGATGATAAAGGGCATAGAAAACGAGATGGAAGAGGTAAAAAACCATCTGGCCAATATCGTTTCGTACACCATCAACTACTTTCAGCAGATTAAGAAGAAGCATGGAAAGGGCAAGGAGCGCCGCAGCGAAATCCGCAATTTCGACACCATTGAGGCTACCAAAGTGGTTGTGGCCAACGAAAAGCTGTACGTCAACCGTCAGGAGGGTTTTTTTGGAACAGGCCTGAAAAAGGATGAGTATGTGTGCGATTGTTCCGACATTGACGAGGTAATCGTTTTCCTAAAGAATGGCAAGTACGTGATTACCAAAGTACAGGACAAGGCGTTCTTTGGAAAGAACATTGAACACATCGCCGTGTTCAAGCGCAACGACTCGCGCACCATTTACAACGTGGTGTACCGCGATGGCAAGAATGGCAGCATCATGATGAAGCGATGCGCCATTACCGGCATTACCCGCGACAGGGAATACGATATCACCAAAGGAACCGAGGGCTCGCAGATCCTTTTCATGAGCGTTAACAACAATGGTGAGGCCCAGGTGCTTAAGGTTTTCCTGAAACCCCGTCCGCGACTGCGTAACCTGGTAATCGAACTGGATTTCAGCCAGCTCGATATCAAAGGTCGTCAATCGCACGGCAATATTTTCACCCGGTATGCCATTCACAAAATTCAAATCAAAGAGCAGGTTGGCAGCACCCTGGGAGGCATTAAGGTGTGGTTAGACAGGGATATTTTCCGCCTTAACCACGATGGTCGCGGTGAGTATCTTGGCGAATTTACCCATTCCGACAAAATGCTTGTGGTTAACAAAAACGGGGAGTACTACCTCTCGGGCTTCGACCCGAGCACCCATTTTGGGGATAATGTGCTGGTAATCCAAAAATTCGACGAAACGAAAGTTTTCACCGCTGCATATTACGATGGCGAACAGGGTTTTTTCTACTTAAAACGATTCAAATTCGACCCGTCGGACCGCCCGCAAAGTTTCATTTCCAATGGGGGGAACTCGTACCTAGTAGCCCTCAACGATGATATTTTCCCCTGCCTTCAGGTTACCTTCGGTGGAAAACATGCTGCGCGTCAGCCCGAAGCGATTGATGTGGTACAATTCATTGCGGTCAAAGGGTATAAAGCCAAAGGGAAACGCATTTCGAACTATCAAATAAAAACCATTAAATTTGTGGAGCCGTTGGAAAAGGAGATTAGTCGGGAAGAAATCGGTAATCAACAGGATATAAAAAATGACAACGATGAAAAATTTCCCGATTACGGAAAAGCTTCGCAAATGTCATTGGATATGTAAAATAGGCATACCCTATCTATTCCCATAACCATGGGTTATGCTGATGGATATAAACATTCAAAACGTTAATCATGAAAGTATTCCTAATTGGTTTTATGGGCAGCGGCAAAACAACTACAGGGAAAGAGTTGGCTCAGGCCCTCGGTTACCAATTCATCGACCTCGACACATTCATTGAAGAAAAGTATAACAAAACGATTAAGACCCTCTTTGAGTATCACGGAGAAGATTATTTCAGGAAAATTGAAAATGATGCCCTTCTCGAGGTCCCCGAAAAGGAGGGGAATATGGTTATTGCCTCAGGTGGTGGCACGTCGTGTTTTTACAACAGCGTTGAGTTTATGAACAGCGTTGGCATAACCATCTACCTTAGGGTAGATGTTGCCGAACTGCTCTCGCGTCTGATTGCATCGAAAAGGGACAGGCCGTTGCTATGGGGTAAAACCAAGGAAGAGCTGAACAACTACATCATCAGAGTGCTGGATGAACGCAAGAAATACTACGAAATGGCCACAATTACCATTGAGTTTGAGCACTTAAACATCGACCGGCTGGCCAGTACAATCAAATCGCTAAGCGTTTGACACACTGCACAGAGGAACTGAATACTACCTGAATATCAACTTATCCTTTTTCAGCAAGCCGTGAAATATAACCCGTTGGGTTTTTGTTTTCTCAATTACCACATTTCCATCGGGAAGAAAAAGGGTATCAACGGATTGCATCACTTTTTTCCACTCCTGACCCTTGGCTAGGGTCACTTTCTCGCCCTTCAAATCGAATAGTAACGATTCCGCAGTGATACCTTCGATGGTAATGGCCTCTTCAGTAAATGGCAGTTGATTTATGGGTATTAACCGATTATGCAAACCGCCACCCTCGGTACCCCTTAAAACCAGCCCCCTGCCCAAAACGGCGATTATTGAATCCTTGCTAAACGAAGGTGTGAGGTACGAGCTGAGCTCCCCATCGGTAGGGCTGAATGAGTATGAGGGGCCATCAATCCTCATGGCAGGGGGTGCTTCGCCCTCTATCGCCTTACCTTCGTTCAGCTGATAGTACTCGAAAAAGGCATACTCATCGTCAGGTATATGCCAGGCCTTGCTTTGAACCTTCTTGGCCCTGCAGCCTGCATTGGTAAAGAGAACGGCCGTTGCAACGGCTGACAGCAGAGCTATGGCAAAAAAATTTTTAAACATTGAGATTTTCATAACAAACCGGTGTATTATCGGGATTATCTGTAAATATTCAGAATAATTTTTTGAGGTGAAATTAACAAATTTTTAGTTATGCCACCACGAGCAGAAAAAGTAATGAGCTTCAAAAAACTACCACCATTTTAATGCATCTCAACATTATCAGCCCTTACGAGGCTGTCGAACCCTGCCCGAAATGGCGAAATTACATTGCCCAACGTTAGCCATGTGCACAAAAAGTAGTACCTTTCACTCTGAATTTTTCAACCAATAGCCATGCGAAATCTTTTTATCCTTTTAATCACCCTTTTTATGGTTACATCGTGCGCACCTTCATCCAAGGAGGAGTATTTGGAAAGATATAAAAAGTTTATGGACGAGGTTACCGAGAACTACAAGACATACTCGCCCGAACAGTGGGAAATGGCCAACGAGAAGTTTGCCCGCTTTAACAACCAGTGGTACCAGAAATTCAGGCCCACCTTAACGTGGGCAGAAAAGGCCACCCTTGCAGGCTATCAGTTTAAATACCAAGGCTTAAGGGTTGCCTGTGAACTCGGAACTTTTTACGATGAGAATATGAAGGCTGAAATGGACGAGTTGCGCTCCAAAGTGCAGTACTACGTTGATAACCATTTGGAGGAGGACCTGGAACGATTCCTCGAAGAGGTAAAAGTTGCAGGGAAAGCCATTTACGAAGATCTGAAACGAATGGCAGAGGAGATAAACAACAACACGAACCAATAGCCCTTGCACAATATCCGCTGGTATGGCCGTTTTAATATTTCAGCCTTTAGGCTGCAATTACAAACAAACCTTATTCGCACGTGATTGAATCAAAGTTTCGCTTCATCGACCTTTTTGCCGGAATCGGGGGATTCCACGTGGCCATGAGCCATTTGGGCGGACAGTGCGTTTTTGCCTCAGAGATTGATGAGTATGCCATTGAAACCTACCGTTCCAATTTTGGGATAGATGCCAATCACGACATCACACAAACTCCCGAAACAGCAATACCCAAACACGAGGTGCTTTGCGCAGGGTTCCCCTGTCAGGCTTTCTCCAAAGCGGGTAAACAGAACGGATTTGAGGATACCCGCGGAACACTATTTTTCGATATACTGAGAATCCTCAGGCATCACCAGCCCAAATACTTCCTGCTGGAGAACGTTCGCAACCTGATCTCGCACAATGGGGGCACAACATGGCGGGTAATACACGAAAACCTTAACCAATTGGGCTATTTAATCCCCGAAAAGCCGATTATTTTCAGCCCCCACCAGATTGGCATTCCCCAGCTGCGCGAACGGGTTTTCATCCCCGGGGTTGCCAAAGGCAAGACAAGGCGTAAGGCCATTGAAATTGAGGTGCCCAAATCGAAGCGCAACGTTACCCGAAGTGCTCTAATTCTCAATGGTGCACCTCCCAAGGAGTTTCTAATTTCGCCTTACGAGGAGTACGTTTTGCAGGCCTGGGACGAGTTTCTCCAGGGGCTAAACCATAGGGTTGTGGGATTTCCCATTTGGGTTGAAGAGTTTACCAAGGAGTACGATGTGTCGCCACTTCCTGCATGGGAACAGGTATTTGTGAACAAAAACCGATGGCTTTACCAAACCAACCGTAGGCATATCGACCAATGGCTCAACAGGTACGACGGGCTTAAGAAATTTGTACCCACCCACACCAAGTTCGAATGGCAAGCAGGAACATCCATCGGCAGTGTTTGGGATGGCATTATTCAATTCCGCCCTTCAGGCATTAGGGTTAAGCGCCCAACCGAGTTCCCTGCGCTGGTGGCCATGGTACATATTCCCATCATCGGATGGGAGAAAAGGCGGTTGACCCCACGCGAAGCGGCAAACCTACAGAGCTTCCCGCATGATTTCACGATTCACCCCAACAATCAACAGGCGTATAAACAGCTTGGGAACTCGGTGAACGTAGAGGTGATTAAGTATATTGCCAAACAGCTTTTTGAGTATTAGGCAAGAAAGATAAATGACAATCCTTTTGAAAAAATTGCCTTACCCTTTGAAATAACTCAATACAAAGGGAATCAACACTTTGTCACTTATCTTATCGTTGTCTGACGTCGGCATTAAACTATACCCGTGCCGACAAGTCAATTGTAAAAGTGTAGTTTAAAAAAAAATATTGTAGATTTGGAAATATCTTTACACATCTTCTTAAGAGTTTCCATTTTATGGCTCTGCAAATGATTGTTTTAACCATTTCAATATTAACAACCTAAAAAATAACCATTATGAATAGACTAAAACTTATTGCTGTGGCTGTTGCCGTTTCTTTCATGGGAACTGCTTTTGCTCAAGACGAGGAGCCCCAAAATGAGGGCTACAATTTCACCGTGGTCAAAGAGGTGAAAACCACCGATGTGAGAAGCCAGAGCCGTTCGTCAACCTGCTGGAGTTTTTCCGGTATAGCTATGATTGAAACGGAACTTCTTCGTATTGGCAAGCCCGCCATCAACCTGTCGGAGATGTACATTGTAAGGCATACCTACTCCGAGAAAGCCGAGAAGTATGTCCGCCTTCATGGCAACATTAATTTCAGCGGCGGAGGTGCTTTTTACGATGTTATTGAAACCATTACAAAGTATGGCATTGTTCCCGAGGAGGTTTATCCGGGTTTAAACTACGGTGAGGATATTCACGTCCATAGCGAGCTGGATGCCGTTGCTATGGCATACGTTGAGGCTATTGTTAAAAACCCCAACCGCAAGCTATCAACGGCATGGGAGGTTGGCTATGAAGCAGTTTTGGATGCCTATCTAGGCAAACGCCCCGAGAAATTCACATACAACGGAAAAGAGTACACCCCAAAATCCTTTGCCCAATCGCTGGGGTTGAACTTCGATGATTACGTTTACGTTACATCCTTTACCCATCATCCGTTCTACAGCAATTTTATCATTGAGATACCCGACAACTGGGCCTGGGGTGGAGTTTACAATCTACCCATCGATGAGTTTGCCCAAATTTTCGATTATGCCATCGATAATGGCTATTCCGTTGCATGGGCCAGCGACATTAGCGAAAAGGGATTCTCGTACCAGAATGGCGTTGCAGTTGTTCCCGAGGTAAACCTTGCCGAGATGACCGACTCGGAAAAGCTGAAATGGACGGAGCTCTCGCCCCGCGAAAAGGAGGCCATGCTATATAAATTCAACGGGCCGGGTTTGGAGAAAAAAATTACCCAGGAGATGCGCCAGGAAGCTTTTGACAACTACCAAACCACCGATGACCACGGGATGCTGATCGTTGGCATTGCCAAGGACCAAAAGGGGAATAAGTACTACAAGGTTAAGAACAGCTGGGGAACATCTGATAAGTACAACGGCTACTTCTACGCCTCAGAGGCTTTTGTACTCTACAAAACCATGTCCATAATGGTTCACAAAAATGCCATTCCCAAGTACATTGCCAAGAAGTTGAAGTTGTAAGAACTTTTATTGATGATTTTTTGAACTGTCGGGTCTTGACACCCGACATTTTTTTTATGGGCTGACATTGCAGCGAAGCGTGTCGGCTCCTAAAAGAATTGTCAATCCCACCAGTACTGCAATAATCACATAATATCACTATTATCCGACTAAAAAGTAATTTTACCCTTTTGCATACAAAACTACCTGATAACCAGTTGTTACATTAATAATTTCAAAAATCACCCCCTATGCAAATTGCAGGTTATACTGCAAATTTATTGGGGGAGAGCCTGTGCGTTTTTAAATAATTTCGGTTCGTGCTCCTTAGTAATTCAAACACATCCAACAGGCTTCTCAGGTGTATCCTTATCAGGGAGGCTACCACCGATAACGCTTTTTTAGTCTGTGCCATTCTTTGTGATACGGTTAGTAGCAATTGAGCGATTAGTGCGCACAACACCTGCTTTCTGATCGCATTCTAGTTCTCCCCGTAGAAGTAGTGCAGCTGAAAATTCTGCTTCATTCTCTTGAACAACAATTCTATTCCCCAGCACTTCCTGTAAAGAAATGCAATTTCTTCTGCCGTACTGTCCGTGCTGTTGGATTTAAATTCGTAGTACCTGTTCTTCTCATCCTGATAGCATCCCTTTTTCAAGCGGAACTTTTTCTTTTCCTTGGTTATTAGCTTACCGCTCCCGTCCTCAGGCGTGTACTCGATCTCTATGATTTCCTTCCGTAGAACCATGTCTTTCCCCTTCACCCCGGCATGCTCCCTGAGTACCTCGGCAACCGTTTAAACCGCATTCCTCTTGATGCGTGTAACGAAATACACGGAATGGCTTGTCCATAGGGCATACTGGTGATCGTAGTTGTACGACCGGTCGAAAACAACCATGCTGAACGATATGAGGTCAAGCTCTTTCAGGAAATTCTTATCGTGTACTTTTGCCTCGATGATCTTGATAAACCGTCCAACCGATTGCACGGCATCAATCAGGCTTATTACTTGTTTGAAAATCGGCTGTCCGACAAATTTTATTTTCGGTTTGTTGCTCATGTTGTTTGTTGTTCGCAAAGCAAACTTACAACATGGGGTGAAACCTTCGGGGAGTAACCCCAAATTTTTTTATTTTTTAGTCGTTCAGTAGTTTTAGATTATTTTAAAATAATACATTATTGCTTTTCTTTTTATACACTATTTATTATATTTGCATAAATATTTGTACAATGAATAAACAACGTGACAAATCAAATCAGGTGATTGGTAGCGTTCCCATGCGCTTCTCTCGTCACCTTAGCGAGCAAATAGACTGGAATCACAGGCTTGTTGGAATCATTGGACCACGCGGAGTGGGCAAAACAACACTGATGCTTCAGCAGATGGTGCATAGATTTGGCAACAGCTACGAGGCTCTTTACATATCTCTCGAAGATTTTTACTTCTCATCCCACTCCCTTTACCAATTAGCCTATGATTTCAGGAACAGGGGAGGTAAATGTCTTTTTGTAGATGAAGTACATAAACAGGCCAACTGGTCGCAGGATTTGATCAGCATCTTTCACAACATTCAGGATCTCAGCGTTGTATTTTCCGGTTCGTCAGTCATCGATATGTTGAAACAAGGGGCTGATTTCTGCAAAAACGTTAAAACCTACAATCTACAAGGTCTTTCTTTCAGAGAGTATTTGAAATATATTGGGGTGGCTGATCTTCCTGTTTTCAGCCTTGAGGATATTATCAACAACCACAGGGATATTGCTTTGGATTTATCGTCCGGGTTTAAGCCACTTTTCCATTTCGACAACTATCTTGTTAATGGCTATTATCCATCCACATATAACCAGACAGACAACACATTGCAGAATATTGAGCAGTTGCTCATGCAGGCCATTGAGGTCGATTTAAACTACCTGGAGGGTTATGATCCACACAATGCCGGTAATATGAAGCAACTTTTCTATGCCATTGCTCAGAATGCACCGTTTAAACCCAACATCCTTAGACTTAGCGAAAAGGTTGGTGTACATAGAAATACTTTGATCGTCTATCTTTTCCACCTTGAAAAGGCAGGGCTGATACAGCTCTTGTATCCTGCAGGTAGCATAATAAGTATTCTCCAAAAACCTCAAACAATCTTTCTGAATAATTCAAATATCCACACACTTCTCTCAGAGCGAGAGCTAACGGCTGGCACAATTAGTAAAACGTTTTTTATGAATCAGCTCAGCCACTTATGGTCAGTTAAGAGGCCAAACAACGGTGATTTTGAGGTTGATGCCAAATGGATTTTTGAAGTGGGGACATATAAAAAGCCCTCGAAGTTTTTAGTTAATAATCCCCATGCATTTTCTGCTACCGATGGAATTGAAGTTGGTTCAAATCATACCATTCCTCTTTGGCTATTTGGACTACTTTATTAAGTTCCAGAGTTTTGGCTAAGTGTTTTTTTGATATTTTTCCATTATTAAACGAATTAAAACTATAAATTGTAAAATTATCATTAAACTTGCCTGTCAATCACCCAAAACCAGTTAATTATGAAAACATTAAAAAGACTACTTGGTATTTTAGCCATACTTATCCTTGTGGTTATTATAGTCGGTATTATTATCATTAACAGAATTTCTCGTAAAGCTCTTCCCGACTACAACCAAAATGTAACCCTGTCCGGATTAACTGACGATGTTATGGTTTACAGGGACATGCATGCTGTTCCCCACATTTACGCAAAGAATGAGAATGATTTATACCTAACCGTAGGTTACCTGATGGCACAGGACAGATTGTGGCAGATGGATTTACTACGACGCGTCACACAGGGGCGCCTTTCTGAAATATTTGGTGAGGGGATGGTTGATACCGACCATCTACTCCGTGCATTGCGCATACAGGATAAATCGGAAATGGTTCTCTCGAAAACCGACGAGAACATTCAAAATGCACTGAAAGCATTTTCCGAAGGTGTAAACCAATTTATTGAAAACAACCTGAAAAAATTGCCCCCTGAGTTTACCATCCTTGGCTATAAACCCGAATCCTGGCAGCCAATTCATTCCATCAATCTTATAGGGTATATGGCATGGGATCTTACAGGATCATGGGATTCAGAAACTTTGCTACACAAACTCAAATCGGTGGTTGACGAAGAAAGGTTTATGGAGTTGATTCCTGATCTCAATCAGCATAAAACCTATGTCCATCCCTCATTACCAGCAGAAAAAGGATCACAAATGTTCTCCTTGCTCGATGGCAACGCAAACCTTAAAACAATGGGGTTGGAAATTTTCAGAGGGAGCAATAACTGGGCTGTTGCCCCACAGAAAAGCGAAACAGGGAAGCCTTTGTTGGCTAACGATATGCATTTGGGGCTCAATGCTCCGGGCATTTGGTACCAAATGCATCAGGTAGTTGATGGTAAGCTGAACGTTACGGGCGTGGTATTGCCGGGGCAACCCTTAGTTATCGTTGGTCATAATGAGCGTATTGCCTGGGGAATGACCAATGTTTATGTT
>JAKQEF010000031.1 GCA_029558675.1 Bacteroidota bacterium
TAAAGCAAACTGCTCTGCTCTTGGCCTAAAAATACAGGATGGTTGGGTGCATGGCTTATAAAAACTCCGCCTTTTAAGTCAAAATATGGGGTATCAGCTGAATAGGTTCCGCCAGGAAAAAAGCCTAAGTATTTAGAGAGTTGGGCCAAAAAGAGGATATGAAAATTTTGCACCCCTTCGTCCATCGCTTCCAGGGCAAGGATTGAATTTTCTAGAAAAGCAAACAGGCTGTGGTTTCTCTCCTCTTCCCTTACAGTCCGATAGATTACTTCGCCCAAAAAAACGGCAATGGCGCGCTTAACGTTTTGAAAACGGATGGATGAAATGTCATAAGCCGACGACACTTCGCGCAATCGGCCCATGCCTGTTTCACTGTTTGCCTTATAAAAAACGGTATCAATCAGATTTAACGGATGGAAAAAGATTGCCTTTTTGCTTTCCTTCCCCCTGCCAAAGGCAGCATTAACCATCAGAGTTACCCTACCGTATTCCTGAGTATAAAGGTATGCCACAAGGCTTTTCTCTCCAAACCTTGTGCTGTGCAGCGCTATGGCCTTCGATTTGACTATCATCTAATAAAAAGTATCTTGCCCACAGCCGATTGTTCACCCTTGCTATCGGCACAGAAAAACAGGTAAACACCGGTGGCAACCCTCTCTCCCTGCTTGTTTTTGCCATCCCAAGTTGCCTGACCTCCCAAGCTTTTCGTTTCGTAAACAAGGTTTCCTGCCACATCCGTAATTTTAACATTTGTTTTGTCCAGAAGCCCGGTGATGGTTATAATTCCATCATAATCAGGACGGACAGGGTTTGGGAAAGCATAAACGTTCTTAAATATGTCTTCGGGCTCGGTGGCATCCCCCCTGTACGACACAATGCCCATATCTGTAACAATGAAAACCTCTCCGGTTTTTGGGTGAATGGCCAAGTGATTGATGGTATTCGAAGGCAAAGGGCTATTCTCCTTGGTAAAGTGCTTTATTGCCCTAACCCCATCGGCCGATTGAAGAAAAACACCCGATTTTGATGTTCCGAACCATTTTCGGTTGGCGCCATCAATGGCAATGGAAGTAACCGCTTCGTATTCCAACAGAAAAGCTGCATACCCCGGCAAGATGTCAGGGACCTTTATCCTTTGCATGGACATCCCGCTAGGTTCAAATACTTTCCCGGGATTGTAACTTACGACAACCCCTCCGCTTGTTCCTATCCAGAGGTAATCATCCCTATCGAAGGCCAGGCAAAAAACATCGTTTGAAAGAGGAGCTCCGTCCTTATCTTTAAGCTGCAATTTCTGAGTCTTGTGGCTACTCATGATTTCGGGCGAGTCGCCGGGATCAACAACAAACAATCCACCCCCCGATGGCAAAACCACCCAAAGATGTCCCCAAGGGGTGGTGTATATATCGGATATCCTGTTTGACCCAATCTGGTTGAGATACGGGAAACCCTTCCATGTTCCTTCGGGGGTTCGCATTGAAAGGGCGTTGTTAACCCCTGCATTTGTAACCCATAGATTATTGCTTTTATCGAATACCATGCCTCCAATTCTGCAAAAGGCCCCGGGAATAACCGTTTCCAAAGAGCTGTTCTCTGGGTTATACCATTCCGTGATTTCACCATCTTTATACACAATCACTCCGTGCCCCCAACTTCCCACATAGTATTCGTTCTTCGCAAAAGGGCTGGCGGTAATCCTGACAGGATCGAAATAATTGGAGTTAATGAATGTACTCCAACTCTGATTGGAAAAACTATGCAGTGTCAACGGATACCACATATTACCCCAGGCGCTATTGCGCGAACCACCCACTACCAAAACATCCGTTTCGGTTGGCAGAACATAATAAGCCCTGGTGTTTGAAGGGGAATTGGGAGAAACTTGAATCCAACGATTTGGCGATTTGTACATCAGTGCGTAGTAATCGTCGGCAACAATAATGTTGTCCTGCCCATCGACAAGTGCATAATTTGGTTTAAATCCGCCATATCCGGGGTATTCGTCAATTACCATTGGTTGCGTGTACAGGTTTTGAAAGATTGAAATCCCCTGGCGCGAACAAACGGCCAATGAGTTATCGCTTGCCCAAAGGTTTCGAATCTGCTGATAGGCATTGGGAAGGATGGTCCAGCCCAAATCGTCTTTATACCAAATGACATCGGGCGATGAATCCTCTTGAATTTGCGATAAAACAAGTTGCCCGTTGAATGCTACCAAAACGCTAACCTCAAACTGGTAGTTTGGAATGCTTACATCCACACTCCATTTGTCATAATGGATTAAAAGAGGATCGTCCTTAGGGGCATAGAAAAGTCCATTGGCCGTGGCAGCATAAATCATATTGTCGTGTACGACAACCTGATTAACCCACAGTTCACTCCCTCCGGAACCAATGAAATAGGTATCAAGTATCTCGTTTTTCTCTAAATTCAATGCAACAATTCCAAAACCAGTGGAGATGTAGGCTTTATCATCCTGAGTGCAAAAAAAGTGGTTAATCCTTTTGGAGCCCGACATGGGTTTTTGCAAAATGTATGGGATATTGATAACAGTGCGTTCATATACCAAATCCACGTTGCCATTCTCGTATCCCACAAGGAGCAGATCCTTATATGGAGAGTACGCAATAGCGCTGATTCCAACATCGGAAAGGCCGTTAATGCGTGTAATTTTACCGATTGTACCGTCGGCGGAGTTGTAGGAAAAAATCCCGAATGCCGATGCTGCAAAGACTTTTCCGTTACCATGGGTTGCCACGATGGTAGGCAGAAAGGTAAAATGCTCGCGCCACGAATCAACAGGAATTTGAGCATTGCTCACACCCGCCACCAACAGGAAGAGCCAAATAATCGTCTTTTTTTTCATTGTTCAGCCATTACAATACATGATACAAACCATAAAACGCAAGAAATATTATTTGGACAATTCGATAAATCCAGATCAAACCAATGGAGAATTGGCTGAAACTCCCATACCATACTATTATGTTCACGGCAACGAAAGGAAAAAATCGGCCAATTTCCGCAACGCTATTCCTCTATGGCTTAAGGAATTTTTCAATTCAATGGGCATCTCTGCAAAGGTCTGACTATACCCCAGGGGTTGGAAAATCGGATCGTATCCAAAACCTTGCTCCCCTCTTGGTTTAGTGATGATTTCGCCTTTGACTACTCCATCGAACAGGTACTCTTTCCCTTTCAGAATCAGCGCGATTACCGTTCTGAATTGTGCAGTACGCAGGGTTTTCCCTTCGAGGTTTGCCAACAGCTTATTCACATTATCTGCATAGGTGCTTCGATGACCCGCATATCGTGCCGAGAATACTCCCGGAGCTCCATTCAACGCATCAACCTCAAGTCCGGTATCATCGGCAAAGCAATCAAGAGAAAACTTATTGTATATAAATCCGGCTTTCTGTAATGCATTCTCTTCTATGGTATCATAATCCTCAGGAATTTCAACACTATAGTCGATATCGCTAAGCGATAGCAGGTTGAACCTATCGCCCAATATTCTCCTTGCTTCGCCGATTTTATGCAAATTGTTTGTTGCAAAAACAATTTTGTGATATTCATTTCCCATAACCTTTACCCTACCTTGGATTGATGCTCATAACGGGAATGTGTCCGGCAAATCCAATGATAAACTGCTCATGGGGCTCAAGTACAAATTTCGAGCTCTTGGCAATTTTGGTAGTCATTATTAAGATCAGATCGGCCCGAATATTAACGGCCATTTCGAGAACCTCTTGCGCATAGGGTTTATCTCCTGCAACTGTATAAATCTCATACTTAGCTCCTTTATCATCAAGATGCTTAATGGCCGAAGCCATGTTAAGGTCAACTTTGGCAATGAGTTCAGGATCAGAAATATTTGGCTTAATCAGGTGGAACCGGGAAACATAGTAATCGCTAAAATAGGATATCCATCCATGTTTCTCCTTGTTTTCGACTGTAAAATCGATGGGAAAGACAATCTCGTCATACCTTTTATTGATGGGAGGTTCCTGAATGGTTACAAAAGGTACCTGCGAGCTGGTGATTACTTTTAACGTCCTCGTCTCAGTGAGAGCATCCTTTCCTTTTATGCTCTCAGACCCCATAATCACCATGCTGACATCGAATGCGGCAGAAACTCGTGCTATTTCTTTGGCAATATCCCCAATAGCAACAATGGAATCGGGTTTTAATCCATATTTTTCATTAGTTTCCTGGGCAAGCATAGCGAGTTTCGCTTTTGCTTCCTCCACTTCACTCTGCAATTTCACCACATGTAGCAACGTTATTCCCTCATTCACAACCTGAGCAACATTAACTGCATGTTGAAGCGCATAGCGCGATACCTGCAAAAAATCTGTGGGAACCAGTATGGTATTTTTTGTCTTTTTCATGGGATTTCATATTTTTAGGTGTGTTTACACACGAATTAATGCTAAATATCGTTCGTCAAAAAATAATATATGATATCTTGGCACAATATTTTAACGTTAGCAAATTGATGCCTTTTTAAGATAAGGCTGGCTGTCATTATCGGGGTCTAAGTTATGAATTTTCTCAACCTATTTTTTGCTCAAATTCTACTTTTTTTTGCAGCAGTCCCTGCGATATGTGCATCCCAAGCCATTCAACCTCGTGGAGAGGGTCTCCCCGAACCTCTCATCTCGGTTATTGCCACCCTTCCCGGTGGTTATATTAACTCATTCTCAAGTGTAACAACTATTGGTGATGGAATGTTGCTTGCCTCAGGCGATAATCAGCTACTAATTTTTGATGGTATAAACTGGGAATGGGTAGCCACCATAGGAAAGGCACTGCCTGTTGCCGATAGTACAGGCCGGACTTTCTTCCTAACCAAGGGCCGTATTAAGCAATTACTACCTAACGGGAGAGGAGGCTTCGCGCTCAGTACAGTGGTTGACTCCCCTTTGATTCCCATGAATGACCCTGTTACAAAACTGCATATTGCTCCTAACGGCGACCTCCTTTTTACTACAGGCAACACGCTTTGGAAATTCTCTGATAGCCTTTGCCCAATTGACTCCTCAATGCATACGCTATATCTACTGGATAATGAGGATGAAATTTTTTATGTAAAGGATGGAAAAGAGTTTTTCAAATACAACATCACTTCCGGACCTGAACTTATTTACAAAGGGGAAGGGTTAACCTCGAAAAAACCAATCCGCATATTAACAATAAACGGACAGCTGCATGCGGTTGTCAGCGATTACCCGTGGATAATCAATTTGAATACCGGAAAAACCTTAGCGAAATTTGAGCATTGTTTTCGGTCGAAGCATACCCGGATACTGAAAGTGAAAGAAAAACATGGCAAAATCAGCCTTTTAACCGACACCGAAGGGATAATCGCCATAACCGTAGAGATGGAGCCGATATCGTTCATCAGGGACAATGCAACCCTAGGATTGATACAAGCAATCGACATACTCCCCATTTCGGAAAGTTCAATGCTCGTTCCTACCAAAACATCGGTACTCAAGGTTTTCTACTCCGATGCCGCAGGTTACTACCCCACCAACAGGGATTTTTCTTCTTCACCCGCCGGGATTGTATTCCACAATGACATTCTTTACTGCGCTGACGGAGCTGCAGTTTATGGAGCAAATCATTCCGATTTTCGTCCCAATGCGTTATTGTTAAAGAAAGTGAAAGGTATTCATGGCACCATCGATGTTTTTTATACATACCAAAACAAGCTGTTTGCAGCTGGCAAAGCCGGAGTTTTCATTATTCATGATTTTGAGTCAAGGGCCATTCAAGCCCTGATTCCGGTTGAAGGATTGAGATACTTCAACTTCATTGAACACGATAATAACCTGTGGTTGGTGGCTGCACAAGGCGATGGTGTAGTGGCTTACAGCATTTCCGACAATGCTCAGCATCCAATTCAAATGCCTTTCCTTACCACTCCAAGTCAGGTTGAAAATTTATGGGCTCTCGATGGCTCAGTCATGGCAAAATCTACAGATGGTAATTGGTATAGCGCCAACCTATTCATGGGCAAGGTTGATTGGATAAAACTTTTTACCCAATTAGGCGAAGTCCCCAATTTGTGCCTGCCGTCAGGAAAAGTACAAAATGTATTTACTTACAAAAAAGGGGTACTCTCCCGATTCGATTTTCTGAATAGTACGCTCACACCTGTTTTTGTCGCAGATTCGCTCAGCATTTATCAGCCACTTTTTGAAATGGGCGAAACCCTTTTTGTCAAGCGGTTTTGCAGGGAATTTCCCGAATTTTTCTCCATTTGGCAATACACCTCTTCAACAGATAGCCCACCCAAGGGCGTTTTTAGGCTTGCTGCCTCTCTTCCAGCCAACGAATCGATAAGTCAGGCGTTGCTCCTTCCCGACTCCACTTTAATCATTTCGTCAACTACCGGGCTATACTACTTTTCGCAAAGCAAAATGTTGAGCAAAGCGTTTGGGTCAAACGTTTCAATTTTTAGGGTTAGCCTTAACTCTGAAAAGAACAGAACATACCTTAAGAATGGCTATGTAGTTGATGATTACGAGGCCAAAAAGACAAAATTGTATTCAGCCAATCGCAATCTAAGGTTCTCTTTGGCTTCTATCGACTGCAGCGAATGGGGTTTGGCTCATGGGAAAGTTCAGTATTCGAGCTTTTTAGATGGCCATGATTACGAATGGACCATGTGGACAAGCACTCCCACCCGCGATGTTTACCGCCTATCCCCCGGAGAATATACGTTATACGTAAAATCCCGGACCTTTACCGGTGAAGAATCGGACATTGAATCCATCGCTTTTACAGTTTTACCAAAGTATTACCAAACCCGATTTTTTATCATTGGCCTTATCGTTCTGTTTTTGGTTTCAATTCTTATGTTATTCCAATGGACCAGGTTTTTACATAGCAAAACCCGTTTTAAACTGGAAAGCATAATCAACAAACGAACGGAAGAGCTTGTAAAGGAGAAAGAGAAGACTGAAAACCTCCTCGCCCGTGTGTTACCAAAGGAAACAGCCTTGGAGTTGAAAGAAAAGGGTAGGGTAAGCACTCAACGTTTTCAACTGGTAACGGTACTTTTTTGTGACATTGAGGGGTTCACGAAGATAACCGACGAAATTAACCCCGAAGTCCTAATTGACCAGCTGGATCAATTCTTCCTCTATTTCGATTCGGTGGTTGAAAAGTACGGCATTGAAAAAATAAAGACCATAGGCGATGCCTATATGTGTGCAGGAGGCATCCCCAAAAAGAACCAAACCAACCCCATTGAAGTGGTATTGGTAGCGCTGGAGATGATGCTGTATATGAAGCATATCACCGCAAACAAAAGGCAAAAAAGCAAAGTATGGGATTTACGGATTGGCATTGACACAGGCCCTGTTATTGCAGGCGTTGTGGGGCGAAACAAGCTCTCGTATGACATATGGGGAAGTACGGTGAATACTGCCAGTCGCATGGAGTCTTCCGGCGAGGCTGGTCATATCAACATATCCGAGAACACTCACATGCTGGTTAAGGATTTTTTCATCTGCTCCTTCCGGGGAAAAATTCCCATCAAAAACAAAGGCGATATACAGATGTACTTTGTAAACGGCATCAAGCCGAGCCTGTCGGAGAAAATGCAGGGTATTGTTCCCAATCAGGATTTTTTCATTCAACTCCAACTCATCCGTTTGAGCGATTTGGAAAGTTTCATACTGGATAAACTGGAAAAAGGTCTTCCAAAAAACCTTTACTACCACAATTTAAAACATACAATTGATGTTTATACTCAGGTGGAACTTATAGGCCGCTCTGAAAATGTTTCCAAAGAGGAACTTTTACTTTTACGAACGGCTGCCCTTTTCCACGATGCAGGACATTTAATTGATTACGACACCCACGAAGAGATGTCAGTGAAGTTGGTAAATGAAATACTTCCACAGTATCAGTATAGCGAAAGGCAGATCAACATAATTGCTCAACTCATTATGGCCACGAAGCTACCACCCAATCCTACCAATCTCCTTGAGGAGATTATGTGCGATGCCGACCTTGATTATCTTGGACGTCAGGATTTTTTACCCGTTTCCCATACTCTGTATAAAGAGTTGCATGAACATGGAAAGATTGGCCCAGAAAGTGAGTGGAACGAAATGCAGATTAAATTTATAAACAGCCATTTTTACTTTACAAAAACAGCCCGAAAACAGAGAAATGTTAACAAACAAAGCCAATTGGATAAGCTAAGAGCATGGATGGATAGAAATTGAAATTTAAATTTTTATCCTTAGTTTTGCTTGGTATATAATATTTATTGCTACATTTAACGTGTATTTCTATCGCAATTTTTTAATACAGCCCATCTATGGAAACTTCAAAAAAGGTGGTATTAGTACCGTGGGATTTCACAAAGGAGTGTGAAAATGCCTTAAAACACGCCATACAGCTTGCAAGCGTTGCGGGCAATGAGATATTGCTGCTCCATTTAATTCCCAAGTTCTGGTGGAACATTGTTGGGAAATCTGAAAGTGCTAAGCAACTTGAAACAGAAGAGTTAAAGAAAAACCTCGAAATTATTGCCGATAGAATCAACGCTGAACATGGATTCATTCCTATCACCATGGTTCTTGAAGGGAACCCTACAAAACTTCTCAATGAGTTGATAACCACCGCTAATATCAACCTTATTGTTGCTGGGAAAACTTATACCCACTCTAAAAAAAGCATCGAGTCAATCTCATTCTTAAAAAAAATCAGCTTAAAAAATGCCAACGTGCCTTTTCTAATTGCTGAGGCTCCACCACTTCATAATCACTACATTGAGATCGTTGTACCACTTGATTACGACAAGAAGTATAAAGAAACCCTCCACTGGATCATCTACCTATCGAAATATTACAAGTGCAACATTAACTTGATTAAGCCCTTCATCACCGACGAGGGTAAGAAAAAGAATATGTCCAACAACATTTACTTTACGAAGAAAATGCTCGATGGGAATAAGATTATCTATGGTATCAAAACGGCTAAAAGGCAAAATGTATTTAAAGAT
>JAKQEF010000038.1 GCA_029558675.1 Bacteroidota bacterium
TATCATCTAATCTCTTAAAAAAATCAACAAATGAAAAAGCTATTCAACCTCATTGCCACATTGCTGATGCTAAGCATCACAGCACCCCTTCAGGCACAAATGAAAAACTGGTTTATTGCACCCAATAAAGTGTATGTGGAAGCCAACAATGTAATTGTTACAGCCATTGCTGGCAACCCGGCCACAGCCATTAAGGTGGCCAATGGGGTTTACGACAGTGGCAACAACCTTGTTTTTTATATAGCCGACAACAAAGTGTATGATTACAACAACACCCTGCTGGGTACAATAATTACAGGAGGGGCAGAGGTGATAATAGTTCCCTTTGGCACCAACGATACCATTACCAATTGCCAGCGGAAGTATAATATTTTCAGCACCTGGGGAGGAGGCAATAGTATTACGGGTTTGTATCGGGCAGTAGTGGATATGAATAGTTTGTCGGTAGAGACATTGGCAAATGCCTTGGTGGAGGTTCAATTTAATGGTGGTGAAAATACAGAGTTTGGAGCCATTGCCTTAGGTCTTCCGCACGGAGTAGATCAGGAGCGTTATCTTTATTTTATGGCAGGCTCGGGTACGCTAACTTTAGGGCCATCGGGCAGTGGGCAGATCCATAAAGTAATAGTAAACAATGACGGCACGGTGACGGTTCCAGTTAATACATCACAAATATATCCAACCACACCACTGAATAATGATGGGGCACGAATTTTTTCTCGCGAGTTGGAACTGTCTGCCGATGGAAAATGGTTGGCCTGGGCAAGCTATGCAAAGGGAAATTATGGAGGCGGTTTCCCCACCCAACAGCGCTATCACTATGTGGCATTAGATGGCAACGGAGATGCAGATGTAACCGCTTATGGAGCCAACGTTTATCAGGAGTTTAATATTCCCGGAGCAAATTATAATTTAAGCACATCAGGTTTTCGCGGAGTAGAGTTTTATCAAGATGGTAACACCACCAAACTTTTTGTAGGTGCAGGTACTGATGGTGTTTTTTCTGTGGATGTAGCTATTCCTTATAATGCCAACCAGACACCAACATTTGTGAATAATTCACCAGCTTATGGTTTTTCACAAATAGAGTTGGCCTACAATGGAAATTTGTATGCAAGTTCAGGTAGCTTAAATATAATTGGTGCTTTTAACCCTACCGCGGGCAGTCCTTCTATATCAACAGGACAACCATCATTTGCATTCCCCAATCCGCCAAAAGCAGACTATACACTAGGAGGTGTAAACCCGAATAGTACGCTTTACACCCTACCCGATCAGATAGACGGGCAGGATTATAGTTCGATAACACCATCTGTTGCACCACAAGTAGTAA
>JAKQEF010000138.1 GCA_029558675.1 Bacteroidota bacterium
GCTATTTATTTACTTTTGCATTTGATTTTTTCGTAAACAAGGGAGTATGATTACCATCGATCAGCTGAAGGATTTGGATAAGCGCCTACAGGTGCTGAGGAGGCATCTTTGACATCGATGCAAAAATCATCCGTATAGAAGAAGAAGAACAAAAGACACAGGATCCTACCTTTTGGGAAAATCCAGCCGAAGCCGAAAAACAGCTTAAGCTGATTTCCGACATTAAACATTGGGTTATGGCATTCAATCAGGCCAAAGAGCTGATTGAGGATTTAAAAGTATTCTTCGATTTTTGGAAAGAGGGTGAAGGGAGCGCTGACGACGTGGAGAAGCAGTATGGGCTTGCCCTCTCGAAGATTGAGGATGTGGAAATGATGAATATGCTCCGAAGCGAGGAGGACCACTTGGGTGCCATCCTACGGATCAACTCCGGTGCCGGCGGCCTCGACAGCATGGATTGGGCCGAAATGCTCCTGCGGATGTACCTACGATGGGGCGAAAGGAATGGTTATGAAACCAAAGTGGTTGATATACTTCGTGACGATGAAGCGGGTATAAAATCTGCCACCATTGAGTTAGCCGGCGAAATGGCCTACGGATACCTCAAAGGTGAAAATGGCGTTCACCGCCTGGTGAGGCTCTCGCCTTTCAACGCCAATGCCAAACGTCATACATCGTTCGCCTCGGTATTTGTAGCCCCTGCCATTGACGAGACCATCCAAATTACCATAAATCCGGCCGATATAAAGTGGGATACTTATCGCTCTTCGGGAGCAGGAGGGCAAAATGTGAATAAAGTGGAGACCGGAGTGCGTTTGACCCACATTCCCACCGGGATTGTGGTTGAAAATACCGAAACCCGCTCGCAACACAATAATCGTGAGAATGCCATGAGACTGTTAAAATCTCACCTTTACGAGTTGGAACTACGAAAGAAAAAGGAGAAACAGGCCGAGATAGAAGGGAAAAAATTGAGCATTGAGTGGGGATCGCAAATACGCAACTACATACTTCATCCATACAAATTGGTTAAGGATGTCCGAACCAATTTCGAAACATCAAATGTTCAGGATGTGCTCGACGGCGAACTCAACGATTTCATCAAAGCTTTCCTGATGCAATACGGTGGTGAATATTAGTAAGGATTTATTGTTTCAACAATTTGTAAAAATCTTAAACTTTTTTAATTATTATCTGTTTAGATAACCTGACATAGGGTATTTTATGACCTGTTTTTCGATTTGTTCTACAATAAATTTTCAGCGTTTTTTAAAAAAATATAACTCTAAATAAAAAAAATAGTGAATATTTGTGTTTGCATTGAAACACACTTAATTTGGATATGTATTTTTAACCCTGAATAAAATCTATTGAAATGATTATTGACTCATTATTTTGGATAGTTCCGGTTGCATCGCTTCTGGCACTCGGTTTTGCATGGTGGTTCTTCGCACAAATGAAAAAAGCTGACGAGGGTACTGATACCATGAAAAGGATAGCACAATATGTTCGACAAGGTGCCATGTCCTACTTAAAGCAGCAGTACAAGGTTGTGGGAATAGTATTTATAGTTCTCTCGCTGCTATTCGTATTAATGGCATATGGCTTTGATTTTCAAAACGGTTGGACTCCATTTGCCTTCCTGACGGGGGGTATATTTTCAGGGCTTGCCGGCTTTATTGGCATGCGAACAGCCACCTATGCCTCTGCACGTACTGCCAATGCAGCAAGGCACTCGCTCAATAGCGGGCTCAAGATTGCATTCCGTTCGGGGGCCGTCATGGGACTTGTGGTGGTGGGACTGGCAGTGCTAGACATTGCTCTGTGGTACCTTATTCTAAACTTTTTCATCGACGAACCCGATGCTACCCATAAACTAATTATTATCACTACCACCATGCTTACCTTTGGCATGGGAGCCTCAACCCAAGCACTGTTTGCCCGTGTTGGCGGCGGGATTTACACTAAGGCTGCCGACGTGGGAGCCGATTTGGTGGGCAAGGTAGAGGCAGGTATCCCCGAGGACGACCCCCGAAACCCCGCCACCATTGCCGACAACGTGGGCGACAACGTGGGTGACGTGGCCGGTATGGGTGCCGACCTATACGAATCCTATGCCGGTTCAATTTTAGCAACAGCAGCTTTAGGTGCTTCTGCATTTGCACTTTCCGGCGAATCGGCACAGTATAAAGCCATTCTTGCCCCCATGCTCATCGCTGCCGTTGGAATCGTTCTCTCAATCCTTGGGGTATTCATCGTTCGCACCAAAGAGGGAGCCACCATGAAAGATTTGCTCCGCTCATTGGGGATGGGCGTTAACGTGAGTTCGGCTCTAATAGCCCTGTCAACCTTTGGAATACTTTACTACTTAGGTATAGAAAACTGGCTTGGCATTTCCTTCTCTGTGATATCGGGCCTGGTGGCAGGTATCATCATCGGACAGTCAACCGAATACTTTACCTCGCACTCATACAGGCCAACCCGAAGGGTGGCCAAGAGTGCGGAAACCGGACCCGCCACGGTAATCATTTCGGGCGTTGGCCTGGGCATGATTTCCACCGCCATACCCGTTGTTACCATTGCCATTGCCATTCTCATGGCGTTTTTCTGTGCCATCAATTTCGATATTAAGCACATGCTCGCAGCGCACAATATCCAACTGGGGCTATACGGCATCGGCATCGCCGCAGTTGGTATGCTTTCGACGCTGGGCATTACGCTGGCTACCGACGCTTATGGACCCATAGCCGACAATGCCGGAGGCAATGCAGAGATGAGCAAACTGGGCCCCGAGGTTCGTAAACGTACCGATGCTCTCGATTCGCTTGGAAACACAACCGCTGCCACCGGCAAAGGTTTTGCCATTGGGTCGGCGGCACTCACCGCACTGGCCTTGCTGGCATCCTATATCGAGGAGATAAAAATCGGGCTAATGCGCTTGGGAGAAGAAATTCTCACCTTTGCCGACGGCACCACCATTAAAACTGCCGAGGCTACCATTGTCGATTTTATGGAGTACTATCAGGTAACTCTAATAAATCCCATCGTGCTGACCGGTATTTTCATTGGAGCCATGATGGCATTCCTGTTCTCGGGGCTGACCATGAACGCCGTTGGGCGTGCCGCACAGAAGATGGTGGAAGAGGTACGCAGGCAATTCCGCGAGATAAAAGGGATTATGGAAGGTGAAGCCGAACCCGATTATGCACGCTGCGTAGCCATTTCGACCCGTGGGGCACAGATTGAAATGATACTCCCCTCATTGCTGGCCATTGTTATCCCCATAGCAACCGGACTGGTTCTGGGCGTGGCAGGTGTGCTTGGGCTTTTGGTAGGTGGATTGGCTGCCGGATTTGTACTGGCCATATTCATGGCCAACTCGGGCGGTGCCTGGGATAATGCCAAAAAGTATATCGAAGAGGGCAACTTGGGGGGTAAAGGCTCGGAAGAGCACAAGGCTGCCGTTACCGGCGATACGGTGGGCGACCCATTTAAGGATACTTCAGGCCCAAGCCTAAATATTCTGATTAAGCTCATGAGCATGGTATCCATTGTAATGGCCGGAGCCACTGTGGCCATAAGCCTTTTCTAATTTTACAATAACCCAATAATCCAAAAGCCCGGCAATTCGTCGGGCTTTTAAATTATTGAGCAAAATGAAACGCTACTGATCACAGTATTGCCTATCCAATTCACAAAAGTTGAAGGGGGATAAAACCCGTGAATAACCTACTAAATCGGCTTTTTAAATCGCTTGTTGGTCAAAATTATTTATTAATCAGCCCTTTAATCTCTTCAAATATTTGCTCAGTTTTTGTTTTATCCCTAAAGTTGATGATTATCCTGTCAGTGTTACTTTTTGATATAATCAAGAATGGGGTATTGTGAGAATGGATAAGTAATCGAGTCTTACCAAATTTGTCAAGGTTAAAAAATCCTTTATTGACAGTGCCAAAACTAAATCCATTTGTCCGCAATGAAATTGATGGAATCGTATCCGACAGTTCGACATCATCAATTTCAGAAACATTTATTTCAAATCCGTACATTCCTGTAAATCTAATATTGCCATTGTCAAAAAATACTTTAGATGGTATGTATCCATATGCTATCAGACCAAATACAAAAACTACTACAAGTCCAAGGATAAAGTATGTGAACTTCGTTTTATTGGTTCTACTCTTATTGTGGTCAAATCTTTGTGCATTTATCACCAGAAGAGTTACCCCTACTAAAGTCACTATAAGTATCATAGAATCGGCAATCATAGTTAAGCCAATCCATTCGAATAAATAGTATCCAACTATAATTGACAACCCAATAGTAATGAAACCATTACGCATAAAGGTTGATAAGCCTTCAATATCAACATTTTTCTTTTTGTCTTTGGGCATCGTGTTGTATCCGGCTATGAGATTAGGAAAAACTTTAACCAAAAATCCCATGGCAACTATAAAAAGCCCTGTGATTAAAATAATTATATCCATGGTATGTCTGTTTTGTTTTATTGTGGCCAGCTCAATAATTGAATCCGGCGAGATATACTTATTGGACAGTGGCCTGTTAATACAACATGTCTGACCAGGGCCTGACCCAAAAACCCGATATCCTATTGGATTCGTCCAGAACAACCCTTATTCCCAAACTCTTACACATTCAACCCTTTACACTTAGCACCATATTGTATTTCTTACAATCAATGAATTAAATGTTAACTTTTTTGATTTTACAGCATCCAGGGGTATTCATTATGAAACAACGGAGTTGTGAGAACTGTATTGCAAAGTTCATAGAGTAGTTGCAGAGAATAAAAAAGCATAAAACATCAATCTATGCAAATACCAATAACAAGGATATCGTCAACCTGATCCAGGGCAGCCTGCCACTTGTCCAGTGTATCTTCGAGTACCATTTGCTGTTCGGGCATCGATTTCCCATAGACACTCATGAGTAAATCTTTAAATGGCTTGGCCATAAATTTTTTGCCTTCATCGCCTCCAAATTGATCCACGTATCCATCGGAAAAGATGTATATGTTGTCCCCGCGCTCTAAGTCAATTTCATGCAACGAAAATTTAACTTCCTTTAAGTGGGCCCCCGCTGGCATCTTGTCGCCCTTGTACTCTGTTAATTGCCCTTTCCTAACCAAATACATTGGGTTGTAAGCACCGGCAAATAGCAATTTTTTTTCTCTGAAGTTGAATGCACATATTGCAATGTCCATGCCATCGCGGGCTTCAGTTTCGCCATGCGTTTGTCGGAAATTTGCCTTAATCTTTTGGCGTAGTTCGTTCAGAATAAGATCTGGCCTAACAATCCCCGCAACATTGACTATGTCGTTCAGAAATGATACACCCATCATGCTCATAAAGGCACCGGGCACTCCATGCCCTGTACAGTCCGATGCAGCCACAAGCACAATGCCATCGCTTTCGGACATCCAGTAAAAGTCGCCGCTCACAATATCGCGAGGACGGAAAAGCAAAAAGTACTTGCCAATTATGCTGTCAAGTAGCTCGTTTGAAGGCATTACTGCCGACTGTATCCTCCGGGCATAGGTAATGCTTTTGGTTATCTCATCGTTCTGCTTGAATATCTGATCGCGTTGAGTTTCAATTTCATCCCTCTGGGCTTCAATCTCCTCCTTCTGCTGCAATATTTCCTCGTTGTATCGGACAAGATCATCGCGTTGTTGTTTGAGCACCTCCTTCTGCTCCTCAATGGTCTTTGTCCGCTCTTTTACCTTTTGTTCCAAAATTTCCTTCTCTCGCCTCAGGTTCCGCTCCCTTATTGCTACGGTTAAGAAGAAAATTAACAAAACGAAAATGGCGCATAAGGCGTAAAACCAAAGGGTTTGCCAAAATGGAGGTTTAATCTCGAAAGGCAGGTTTAGGGTTTCGCTGTTGTTCCCAAGTACATCCATGGCTCTAATGCTGATGGTATATTTCCCCGGGGGGAAATAAGGAAACTCAAAAACGGGATTGGTAGTCATTGCCGACCAGCGATTGGTTAAACCAGCTATTCGATACTGATAGTGCGTAGCCCCTTCCCTCAAAAACGACGGGGCACTCATTGTGATTACCAGTGAGTTATCGGCATAATTCAACTCAATCTTTTTGGGATCCAATCGTATCCCCGACTTTCCGGTTACCCCTTTAAGAAAAAGCGTAACGGTACGCTCCGAAACTTCACTTTTTTTAACAGATAATCTGAAAAGCTGATTGAAGGCATTTACCAACAACAATTCGCCATCGCCCGAAAAATTAATGTAATTTGGGTTGTCGAATAAACTTAGGTAATTGGTATTTGAAAACAATTCTTCACCATCAGCCGAGAGGCAAATACAGCTATTCCGACTGTTTAGCCAGGTTATCCCCGACTGGGAAAAATATATGCCTGTGTTTTGATCAGTGTCATACGTAGTATCAACAACCAGCCCATCTGTATTAGGGTCAAAATCGAAAACAGGCCCTGAGGTAAAAATTTTTATCTTTCCATTCACCTTCCGAACTACCGGCGATCCAAATTCCGCTCCAATGCTGGTAACTATCCTACTTTGAAATTTGTTCTTCTCATCCTTTGCAATGTATATAACGTCGAACTCAGTGGAAACAACATAGCTGTCGTTACCCAGCCCAACCATGCTCACTATTTGCTGGTTATCTACAGTTAACAACTCTGTATAATGCCAACCTGTTGCTCCTTTGGTAGCAATCAGGGCCCTTTCGTCCGTTCCAATAAGCAGTTGGTTCCTGTTTACTTCATTGGGTTCAATAAAAGTTATGTTAAAACCGGGCGAAACGAGAGTGGCTTTCTCCTTTTTAACCTCAAATAAACCCAGATTGGTTGCTGCAAGTACACTTCCTTCGTAAATGATGAGATTTCGCACCTTCCCCTTTACACCCGATATCTGTTTGTAAGAATGACTAATGGACTGCAATTCGTAAATTCTTTTCTTTTGCGGAGGGATTTCCGATTTCTTTTGTATTAGAACCGTCATCACAGACCTATCATCATCTTCGTCATCGGCCACCTTATCCGATTGTCTTGAGAATAACCGCGCAATAAAAATTTTTTTCTTTTCTTCCACAGCCGATTGTGATTGCTGCAGCCTTTCAATTTGAGTTGCCGGGGCATCATCAACAATTTGCACATTGGGCTTTACAATAATATCTTTGGCTTTGTAGTCCCTGATCTCTGCAAGGTAAAAAAGCCCCTCGCTACATCCCACGTATAAAACACCGTCGTAATCAATACACGAAAGAATGGCTCCCTTTAGGCCGGGGTAGCCTTCAAACGATTTAATGGGGAGTCTTAAATCGGCTCTGGAAATACCCATGCCGTGTGAAATCCAAAGGCCACCGTCCTTATCCATTCCCAACGCCAGAACCTCATCGTCGGGTAATCCATTGAAATAGTTCAACATGTTGATGGTCGCACCATTGTTGGAATTTACCAGCAAAATTCCTCCGTTAAGAGTGGAAAGTGCAAAGGTTGAATCGTTAACTGACTTCCCTCCATTGAGGATGCTTGCATTTAGGTATTGCTGGTCGTTTATGGCAAAAAGGCTAAGCGTCTTGCCATCGAAACAGTAAAGACGATTGGATGTGCTACCGAAATATACTTTACTCCCATGGATAAAAGAGAATGTCATATCCTCAGACATGGGCAATCCTGCCAGCATTTCATACTCGCCGTCCGATTTATTCAAATAGATAAGTGCCCTGTTTTTTACATGGTACATTTCATCATTGAGTTGGAAGAAATCGGAGATAAATACCTCCGGGCGGGACTCGTGGTAAAGCGTGTCAATGGAAATGCCGGTTTCGGTATTTATTCTGCAAATAGTCAAGGGTGAAACAACCAGTAGACCCGTGTTAATCGTTTTGAATTTATAGAAAAAGTTATTCCCCTTTGACTCTAGTACTAGGTTTTGACGGGTTTCGCCCTCTTTTGTCCTTTCAATATAGCCAACGCCCTTATCCGAGCAAAAAAACAACTTCCCCGAAAAAGCAAAGGCAATGGGGCGCCCGGAGATACCCATATTCTCCCACTGGAGTCCGTCAAAGGAGTAAATACCCTTCCGGTTCAGAATATACATTAAGCCATTTTCACCCTGTACAAAGCCCCAGTTCTGGTTACTGATTCCTGCAGGTAGGTTAAAGTGGGTAAGGAAAGGGTTTCCGTTCTGCGAAAAAACTTGCCCAGTAGAAAAAAACAAGGGCAATAGGGCTATAGAGACTATGGTTTTGATTAAGAACTTTTTCATGGCAAACGTGGTTAACTGAATGGCAATTTATAACAAATAATTAAGAAAATATATCCACTTTAAATTTTTTTTTTTGCTCTCAAAAACACCTACAGGTTATACTTGCACACGGGTAATACTTAAGAACGTAAATACAACTGTTTTTAAGATCTTTCCCTCTAAGCAGGAAGCTCTACCTTTTTCAACAACCAGTTCATTAATAACAACATTTAAAACAATAACCTGAATGCAAAATTCTCGCAAGCGAATTAGTGGTTTAATTTAAAAACTTATTGCAAAGTCCACAATAGGGTAAAAAATTTTTAAACTACATAAATTGGTAGTTTGTCAAACAGCGAGGTTGGTTTAATCAAATATTTAAACTATCAATTAATAGTAACCGTACTTTTACTTGGTAGAATTGAGTTTTTTTCGAATCTTTTTTGTCCGAATAGTAAATGGTCAATCTTGTTTGAACTATGCATCATTCCGGTAAAAAAGTTATCCCAAATGCCGAGCAGTCAAAAAGAATCCCTTTTTGGCTTAAGAAGTACGAAAATGCTAACTATATAACCCAACAAAGGGTCAGGTTTGCATTCTACCTTTGCATAGTACTAGTTGCGCTTAACCTTGCCCTTATAATCTTAACCAGTTACAACCAGATCAGAAACCCAGTTTATGGGCAAGTGAATTTCCCTACCATAGTTCCCATGCTTATCACAATGGCCATTTTCATGGCCAGTACATTTATCCTTATCAAGGGGCAGTTCAAAGTGGCATCGCATATTATTCTGATTACTGCATTTGCTGCTATTTGGTCTGTACTGTGGTTAGACAGGAACCATTCACTACAGCGTTTGGATACAATAACCTATGCCATTGCCATCCTCGCCATGGCACCTCTATTGATTGAGAAAAAAGGTTACCACATTCTTATCTACACAGGTGCAAATCTGCTGGTCTTTTTCATTTTTTTACACCTTTTTAAAAATGAATTAATGATCAGCGATGCTGCACTTAGGGATTATAAACTTGATACATCTATCCCTTTGCTTTTTGTCGGAATCGTTGGTTTCAGCGTTTTTCACATTAGCAAAAATGCCCTTAACCATGCTGAAGGTGTAATTAAAGAACGTATTAAAGCCGAACAGTTACTTGCCAATAGCGAAAAGAAGTATCGCGAAATGACCGAATTTCTCCCTCAAGTTGTGTTTGAATCTGATTTACAGGGAAATTTGAAATACATCAATAAAAGAGGCTTGGAATTATTCGGCTATAGTGAAACAGATCTCAGTCAAGATGTCAACTATAATGTCAATCTTCTTGCATTGGTACAAGAAAAAGATTTGATGAAAGATAATGTTCAAAGATTATTGCAAAACAAGGTAAGTAAGGGGAACATTTATCATCTCATCAAAAAAGACGGCAATTTAGTGCCCATCCAGGTTTTTTCAAGTTTAGTTGAGGAAGATGGAAATACAATTGGAATAAGAGGGATTGTGATAGATATAACCGAACGTATTGAAGCCGAGAAAGCCATAAGGGAAAGCCAGGAACTATTCAAGACACTAATCGAT
>JAKQEF010000045.1 GCA_029558675.1 Bacteroidota bacterium
TTCAGAGGCCAATGCCCTAAAACAAAGGGTTGCCGACTTGAAGGAGGAGTCAAAACGGCTCGATCAGCAGATGACATCCGTTGAGCAGCAGCTCAATCAAACCCTGGTGATCATTCCCAATTTGCCCCACCTGTCGGTGCAGAGGGGAACCTCGGCAGCGGACAACGAGGTAGTCCGTTCGGGAGGAGCCATACCGTCACTCCCGGGCGATGCCAAGCCACACTGGGAACTGGCCAAGATTCATGGCATCATCGATTTTGAGATAGGTGTGAAACTTACCGGTAGCGGATTCCCTGTTTATCAGGGGAAGGGCGCAAAACTTCAGAGGGCACTTATCAGCTTTTTCCTTGATGAGAACTCCACCGCCGGATATCTCGAGGTGATGCCTCCTTTGATGGTAAACGAGGACTCGGCTTACGGAACATGCCAGCTGCCCGATAAGGATGGGCAGATGTACCATGTGCAAACCGATAATTTCTACCTTATCCCCACGGCAGAGGTACCGGTTACCAATATCTACCGAAATCAGATTGTGGAAGCTAAGGATTTGCCCATAAGACTTACGGCATACACCCCCTGTTTTCGTCGTGAGGCTGGTTCCTACGGCAAGGATGTGAGGGGATTGAACCGTCTGCATCAATTCGATAAGGTGGAGATTGTTCAAATTCAGCATCCCGACCGTTCATACGACAGCCTCGATGAGATGGTGAACCATGTGGAGGGGCTGCTAAAGAAATTGGAACTGCCCTATCGAATTGTGCGCCTGTGTGGTGGAGATATGAGCTTTGCCTCTGCTTTGACATATGACTTCGAGGTTTTTTCCGCAGCTCAAAAGATGTGGCTCGAGGTGAGCTCCGTATCCAATTTCGAGACGTTTCAGTCCAACAGGCTTATGCTTCGCTATCGTCAGGAGGGAGAAAAGCGCAACCAACTGGTGCATACACTCAACGGAAGCGCATTGGCCTTACCGAGAATTGTGGCAGCACTCCTGGAAAACAATCAGGAAGGCGATACCATAAGAATTCCAAAGGTGTTGCAACCCTACTGCGGGTTTGATACCATATAGTTTGTACTCTTGTTGTTGAAAGACGTTGCAAGAATCAATTTCCATTAATTGGTAACACAGGCTAACTTATTTTTACAAATACCCCTATGAAGCGTTGGAGCCCTGCTTATCTGTATGCCGGATTGACCATCCTTTTTTGGGGAACAGCAGCATCGGCTTTTAAATTTACGCTGAGCCATTTCAGTTTTATCCAACTTTTAGTTTGGTCGTCCCTTGCTTCAACGGCTCTGCTGTTTTTAATCTTGCTATTTAGCGGTAAATTTCCGATACTAAGGAAAGCAACCCGTAAGGAGATTTTCCCATCGGTTTTCTTAGGGCTCATCAATCCGTTTTTATATTACATTATTTTGTTTAGGGCATACGAGCTACTGCCTGCCCAGGTGGCGCAACCGCTTAACTTCATCTGGCCGCTGGTGTTGGTGCTGCTTTCGGTGCCATTCCTTGGCGAAAGGTTGTCGATGAGAAGCATTTTGTGCTTGATAGTCAGTTTCTTTGGCGTGGTGCTCATATCTTTGCAAGGAAATCCTTTGGGCTTAAAGATTCAGAGCCCTTTGGGGGTAATGCTGGCACTTTTAAGTTCCATTATCTGGGCGCTGTATTGGATACTAAACCTAAAATATTCGCGCATTGATACCGTTGTCCGTTTATTCCTTAACTTCCTGTTTGCCTCGGTTTATGCTTTACTGGCAACCTTGTTCTTTCCAGATTTTTGGGATTTTAATTTTTATGGTATAGTGGGCTCATTTTACGTTGGTTCTTTCGAAATGGGTATTACCTTTGTTCTGTGGCTCAAGGCACTGAGCATGGCAGAAAGTAAGGCTAAGTTGAATAATATAATCTATTTGGTTCCTTTTATATCGTTGCTTTTCATCCACTTTTTTGTGGGCGAAACTATTTATTGGACCACAATTGCGGGGTTGTGTATTATTGTGGGGAGTATTCTGTTTCAGCAATTTGGCGCAAAACCGAAGAAGGCTTAAAATAATAGAGATATGAAGGCAAAACACTTAACAAATGCAAGGCTTGCACTCTGCACATTGGCTGTTACGCTATTGGTAAGCTGTTCTAAATCCGATACATCGCCCAATCTGGAAGCCAACAAAGACCTTATGTCCAAAATGGACGACTATTATCTTTGGTACGATAAGATGCCCAGCGTGAAATATGAGAATTACTATTCGCCCAACGAACTTTTAGAGGCTTTGAGATATAGAGAGTTGGACAAATGGAGTTACATCACCACAAGGCAGGAGATAGAGGCATACTACGATGATGCTCAATTTATTGGCTTTGGAATAGGTATGGCCTTTGACCAGAATGGCAAGCTGTGGATTACATTTATTTTCGATGATTCACCTCTTAGAAAGCATGGGGTGGAGCGAGGATGGAGAATTGATGCACTCAATGGCGTTAAACCCACCCTCTCAAATGTCAATGACCTCTTTGGACCGTCGAATGCCGGTGTTACAGTTGATTTTGTGATGATTAACCCCGATGGCGAAACGGTACGCTTTTCTGCCTCCAAAAGAGCCGTAACCATGAATACTGTGCTGTTGGATACGGTTTATTCCGCCGGACAGGGGAAGGTGGCGTACATCGTTCTCAAAGGCTTCATTGGGAAAACCAATCAGGAGTTGGATCAGGCGTTTGGCAACTTCCATTCGCAGGGGGTTAGCGATCTTATTGTTGACCTTAGGTATAACACAGGAGGATTGGTGAGTGCAGCCTCATACCTTAGTGATCTGATGGCTGGGTACACGGCCAATAACCAAATCCTTGGAACTTACGTCCACAACGAAAAACAATCGAAGTTGAATAAGCCCATTTACATTAAGAAAAGAGATAACTCGCTGAATATTAGCAGGGCCGTTTTCATCACTTCCGGCCAATCGGCATCGGCCAGTGAATTGGCAATCAACGGGCTATTTCCTCACTTGGATTTAACTCTGGTTGGATCAAAAACCTACGGAAAGCCGGTGGGTATGTATGTCTTTACTTCGGACAGCTATGACTGGGCCTTCGTTCCCATTTGCTTTAAAATACTCAATGCCAATAATGAGGGCGATTATTACAATGGCATTCCTGTTGATATTAATCAAATTGATGGCATCAATTATCCTTTCGGCGACCTTGATGAGCCGTGTTTAAACTCGGCCCTGGCCTTTATCCAGGGGCTTGCTCCCAAGTATGGCATGCCATCTGCATCCGAAAGGCTGGAGTACCCCATGCAAAAAGGGCTGTATGGCGAAATAGGAGCGTGGTAGCGCTGGCTTTTTTACAATCCGTTTCAAATTTCAATTCAGGTGAGAAACCTATTTGCTATCTTTGTATTTCGAAACGGAATCCATTGATAAATGAACCAACAGCCCGAAAAGGTAATCCTTGGCATTGATCCCGGCACCAACGTTCTGGGTTATGGTGTGATCAGAACCTTCGGAAAGAATGGGGTAGAATTGGTTGTTTTGGGTATCATCGAGTTGAGCAAATACTCCGATCATTACCTTAAATTGAAGGCAATCTACGAACGAATACAACAACTTGTAACAGAATACTTACCCGATGAGATGGCCATTGAGTCTCCTTTCTTTGGGAAGAACGTGCAGAGCATGTTGAAACTGGGACGGGCACAAGGTGTTGCCATGGCCGCTGCACTTTCGCGGTCGGTGCCCATATTCGAGTATGCCCCGCGGAAGATAAAGATGGCCATTACCGGCCAGGGCAATGCCTCGAAGGAGCAGGTGGCGTCCATGCTTAAAAGCATTCTGAAAATGGATGAGTTGGCTCCCAACAAGCTCGATGCAACTGATGGCCTGGCTGCTGCAGTTTGCCATTTCTTTCAGCAGAAAGTGGGGATGAGCAGTGGCAAATCGGGCGGATGGAATGAGTTTATTAAGAACAATCCGGGAAGGGTGATGTGAGAGGGAATTTGATTACTCACATCTTGATTTAACAATAAAAAAAGGAGGATAGGAAACCATGAGCAGGATCTCTTTTTTTAGGGTTCCGAAACTAAAGCAATTTAAGTACGAGCCCATATTTTACGACGAGCGGAAAGAAGCCCTCAAACTCCGTGAGCAGCAGATTAAGCAGGAGATGGGGCTGGCCGATCCCAACGAACCAAGGGTTTCCAACATTAAAGGCAGGATGAGGGAATACTATAAACATAACCTTCGACACAAAAGCAGAGGGAATATCCGTTTTATTATCACGTTAATAATCCTTTGCATTCTTATGTACTTCCTCCTGTACCATTAACAAACAAGAGTATGCCCGATATAATTCAACTTTTACCCGATTCGGTGGCAAACCAGATTGCAGCCGGCGAAGTAGTTCAACGCCCGGCCAGCGTTGTTAAGGAGTTGCTGGAGAATGCCGTTGATGCTCAAAGCCGTAGCATTGAGGTTAACGTTCGCGATGGGGGTAAAGCGCTCATACAGGTCGTTGACGACGGCATTGGCATGTCCGAAACCGATAGCCGACTTTGCTTCGAACGCCATGCCACTTCGAAAATTCGCGAGGCGAATGACCTGTTTGCCATTAAAACCATGGGTTTCAGAGGCGAGGCCTTGGCCTCCATTGCTGCAGTTGCTGAGGTGGAGTTGCGAACCCGCCGTTCAGCTGATGAGGTAGGCACATTAATCCGCATATCGGGCTCAGAGGTGGTGGAACACGAACCCGTTGGATGCTCCGTGGGCAGTTCGGTAACAGTTAAAAACCTTTTTTTCAATGTTCCCGCACGCCGCAAGTTTTTAAAAAGTTCTTCATTGGAGTTAAAACACGTCATTGGCGAATTTCAACGCGTAGCCTTGTCGAAAAACCATATCGGTTTTATCCTAAATCACAACGGGGCAGGTATTTACAATGTTCCGGCAGCACCACTCAAGCAGCGTATAATCAGCTTAATGGGGCGGTCGCTTAATCAACATTTACTCGATTTGAACACCAATACATCGGTGGTGAAAATTACCGGTTACATAGGCGATCCCCAGAGTGCAAAGAAAACTCCCGGAGAGCAATTCTTCTTTGTCAATGGTAGGTTTATGAAAAATCCATACCTGCACAAAGCCGTGATGATGGCATACGAAAAGTTGCTGCCACAGGACGCCATTCCACCCTACTTCATTTTCCTTGAGGTTGATCCCCAAAACATTGATGTGAACATTCATCCCACCAAAACCGAAATTAAGTTTGAGGACGAGAGGGTGCTATGGCAAATACTTCACGCATCGGTGAAGGAAGCCCTGGGGAAATTTGCCGTTGTTCCATCCATTGACTTCGAAAGCGAAATGGTAATCGACATACCCTTCTTCCCCAAAAGTGCCCCTGTAAGCCCGCCCGAAGTGGAGATAAATCCCAATTACAATCCTTTTAATGGAGAGCATGCCGGAAGGATACCCAAGGGCTATTCGCACAAACCATCGGAGACTTCGGTTAAGGGATGGCAAAACCTTTTCCATCAGGAAAGGGGGAGCGGTTTTGAGGATACTGAAACCAGAAAATCGACCGATCTTTTTGATGAGGGAAGTTCCGGTGTGGTATTCCCCAACGCGGCACAGCGTTTTTTCCAGCTGAAAAACAGGTATATCCTCACCTCGGTAAAATCGGGGTTGATGATAATTGACCAGAAGAGGGCACACGAACGAATTCTCTACGAGAACTACCTGCTTAACCTTTCCATGGGCCCTGTTAGTACCCAACAGGAGTTGTTCCCGCAATCAATCGATCTTAGCGCCGGCGACCTGGCGCTGCTTTCGTCTCTTGTGGATGATTTGGCTACCCTTGGCGTCAGCATCAGCTTCTTGGGGCAAAATACCATTTCGGTGAACGCCTTACCTGCCAATCTGAAAATATCCAGTCCCGAACAGCTTATTCACGATTTTATCAATTCGTTTAAAGAGGATGTTGGAAATCAGAGTATTGATATCCATCAGAAGCTTTCCAAGGCATTGGCTAAGGCTTCGTCCATTCCCTACAACCGAAAGTTAGAGCCCATAGAAATGCAGGATTTGGTGGACAAACTCTTTGCCTGTCAGTTCCCAAGTATTTCGCCCGATGGTAAACCTGCCATTACCACCATCTCCACCGATGAGTTGGATAAACGGTTTTAATTAGACCATATTTTTTAACTTTGACATTTCTTAGATGTCAAAAGAGCGCATTAGTGCATTTTTTAAGGGGATTGATATCAATTTCTCATATTTAAACATTGAGTACGAGAACGTTGTTATCTCATTGTTCCCTTTTTTTAAGAAAGTAGTAAGCATCAAGTAGCAAACGCCATGAATTACAGTCGCATTTCGTTTTTTCAGAATACTCCAACGGTGGTTAAAAATTTGATAATCATCAATGTTATCATGCTTTTAGCCACTTATGTGCTTGGTAATATGGGGGTTGACCTTAACCGCACTTTGGGCCTTTACTTTTTTCAGTCGCCGCATTTCAGGCCATTTCAGTTGGTTTCCCATATGTTTATGCACGGAGGGATTGCACACCTTTTCTTCAATATGTTTGCGCTGTACATGTTTGGGAGAGTTTTGGAACAGGTATGGGGAGGTAAGCGGTTTTTTGTTTACTACTTCTTCACAGGCATTGGTGCAGCGTTGCTGCATAATTTTGTTAACTATTTAGAAGCGCAGGCCATAATGTCGAACCTTACCCCCGAGCAAATAGCGGTGGTGAAGTCGGAGGGGACAGCAGTTTTCCTAAAAGGACAGAACTACAGCCACCAGGCCATGGGAGCCTTAAATCTGATTATGAATATCCCAACAGTAGGGGCATCGGGAGCGGTGTTTGGGGTGTTACTGGCATTCGGTATGTATTTCCCCAATACGGTGCTTATGCTCATATTCCCCCCCATACCCATCAAGGCCAAATACTTTGTAATGATTTATGGCGGCATTGAACTGTGGCTTGGGATAACGCAGGCCAACAGCAATATTGCTCACTTTGCTCATCTTGGTGGCATGCTCTTTGGATTTATCCTTATCAGGCTTTGGCGTAAGAGCAGACACAAATTTTATTAATCGGCTTAAGCGAATGGCATGGTGAACATTTGGCAAGAAATTAGGCAATCCTTTAGAAACGGGGGAATTCTGGTTAAATTAATCTATATTAACCTTGGAGTATTTTTGATTTACAATTTAGTTAAAGTCTTTTTATTCTTAGGAGGTAGCACTTTTCATACAGAGCTCACCCGTTTTTTGGCAGTCCCTGCTTATTTGCCCAACCTTGCGCATCGCCCATGGACTGTTTTTACCTATATGTTTTTTCACGAAGGGTTCATCCATATCCTGTTCAATCTTCTGTGGCTTTACTGGCTGGGAAGAATATTCCTCAACTTCATGTCGGAACGCAAACTACTTGGGGTTTATATCATGGGAGGCCTATCGGGTGCTGCGTTTTACATCCTTTTCTACAATGTTTTCCCGATTTTTTCGGGAGTGCTCCCCGTATCATACGCTTTGGGTGCCTCAGCTTCCGTTTTGGCAGTGGTGTTTGCAGCTGCAACATACGCCCCAAACCTTCGGTTGAATTTAATGTTCATCGGTCCCGTTGCGCTTAAATACATAGCATTGGTTATGGTTCTTTTAGATATTGTTGGGATGGCAGGTTCCAATGCCGGCGGACATATTGCCCATCTTGGCGGGGCACTTTTTGGCTATCTGTTCATTTATTTTCAGAAGTTAAATGTGAATTTGATAAAACCTGTTGACTGGTTTATGGATTTTGTTTTTGCCGGCCCGTCAAAAATGCGCAGAAAGAAAATGCGGGTGGAGTACAGGAAAACTTCGGATGATTACGAGTATAATCGGATGAAAGCCGAAAAACAGGCTGAAATTGATAGGATATTAGATAAAATTTCCAAAGCCGGTTACGATAGTCTTTCGGCTGAGGAAAAGAAAACGCTGTTTCAAATGAAGGATAGATAAACGCTGTGGTATGCGAAGGTTTATTGATAGAATATTCCTTTTATTAACCCTCCTTTCGGCCATACTTCTGCTGCTGGCATACCTGTCAATTTACGTTAAGCCTACCCTTTTCTGGGTTATTAGCCTTTTCGGTTTGGCCTACCCTGTCCTGTTACTGCTCAACCTTGCGCTTTTTGTCTTCTGGGTACTTCGGTGGAAATGGGGTTTTGTTATTCCATTGATTGCCATTCTTTTAGGTATAAATCACTTTTCCTGTTTCTTCCGGTTTCCCTTTGGGAAGGATGGGTTGGAAGGCAAGGATGATGTGAAGATTTTAACATATAACGTTAACCTTTTTCAGCTGTCGGCTTGGGAAAAGAATCCGCCAACCCACAAACAGATTTTTGACTTTATCCGCAAGGAGAGCCCCGATATTATCTGCTTACAGGAATTTTACGTTGTTGATGATAAGTTTACAGAAAAGCAGGCCAAGTCATTACGCAATTATCAGGTGCATATTGGGTATCTTGTAAAGCGCAATAATTCAGGCTATGGACTGGCTACCTATAGCCGCTTTCCCATAGTGAATCAGGGGGTGATTAAGTTTGAAAACACAGCCAACTCTTGCATTTACACCGATTTACTAATTGATGAGGATACCGTAAGAGTTTACAATAACCACTTGCAATCCCTAAGGCTCAATGAGAGGAATATCAACTTTTTACTGAGTCAGGAGTTTCGCAGGGAGAATCAGGCCATGGACGAAATCCGCGACCTATCGTTTCGCTATCGCGATGCTTTGCAGAAAAGGGCATTGCAGGTTGAGCGGGTTACCGAGCACATCATGAACAGCCCTTATCCGGTGATAGTATGCGGCGATTTTAACGATTCCCCCATATCGTACAACTATTGGCAGATGCGCTATAATCTGAGCGATGCTTTTGTGGAAGCAGGGCAAGGCGTAGGGCATACCTATAAAAAATATTTTCCCTCGTTTCGTATCGACTACATTCTGTACAATCCCATGTTCAGGGCAACAAGCTACCATTCTCCCAGGATAAACTACTCCGACCACTATCCCGTGGTGGCAACCTTAAAGAAAAATAATTCAGATATTTAGAGCAATATTGCTGGGAAAAAGTAAAAGGCTACGAGGGTAGCCTTTACAAATATCGGGATGACGCATCCGGTGAAAAATTATGGATATAGTTTGAGCACTTTTTCCAATTTACGCAGCTTGTGGGCTGTAGGTAAATAGGTCAGCGGCTATTAATAGCGTACCGGATTATACCAACCGGAAAAATGATTCTATTTGTTTTTTATGCTTCCTGACCCTAAAACCTTGGCCTCCACCTGCGGATTACCGGAGTAAATTAAATCGCCGCTGCCAACAATGTTTGCTTTAAGGTTTTCACTCACAGACAGATAGGTATCGCCCGATCCGGCAATGTTAACATCACCATTGGTAAATTCAATGGCGGATTCAAGTCACAAATGCAACTTTTGGTTAAATAATAATTTATTCATTACAAATATAGGGTTTTCGTAATCAAATCTTTTTCTGGGTCTCTTGTTTAGCCTAGCTTCCACCCGCTTTACCTTTTCGTGTGTGA
>JAKQEF010000186.1 GCA_029558675.1 Bacteroidota bacterium
GCGCCATATCGCTGTCCATCACGGGTAGCGATCGTTCGGAGGGACTGAGGGCCTGCGTTTCGCATGTGCAAAGGGAGCAATTCGCCGATTTGGAGTACAGGCTGAAGAAGTTTAAAGAGCATCATCCCGTAAAGTAGAAAAACAATTTTTGAACTATTCATAATACTCACTGAACAAAATATTTACAATATGGCAAAAATAAGAGGTGCAATCAAGGTGGATGTGGAAAAGTGCAAAGGCTGCGGCCTTTGTGTTGTCGCATGTCCTACCAGTGTTATAGCCCTATCGCGAGATGTCAACTCGAAAGGCTATAACTATGCATATATGGAAGTTCCCGAAGCCTGTACAGGCTGTGCAAACTGCGGGCTGGTATGTCCCGATAGCGTAATCGATGTTTATCGAGTCAAGGCGGGGGTTGAAGCATAACCCTTTGACTACAAAAAATTTAACCCTTAATAACATTCATTCAACATGGCAGAATACAGACTAATGAAGGGGAATGAGGTGATTGCCGAGGCAGCCATCCGATGCGGATGCGACGGATATTTCGGCTACCCAATTACCCCTCAGTCAGAAATTATGGAAACCCTCATGCTGCGAAAACCCTGGGAGGAAACAGGTATGGTTGTCCTACAGGCCGAAAGCGAAATAGCAGCCATCAACATGGTGTACGGGGGTGCTTCCTGTGGAAAAAAGGTGATGACATCCTCGTCGAGCCCGGGCATTAGCCTGAAACAGGAGGGAATAACCTACATTGCCGGGGCCGAATTGCCCTGTTTAATCGTTAACGTGGTGAGGGGAGGCCCCGGTTTGGGAACCATTCAGCCCGCACAAAGCGACTACTTCCAGGCCGTGAAGGGTGGTGGTCACGGTGATTATCACCTCATTGTGCTTGCCCCTGCATCGGTACAGGAGATGAACGATTTTGTGGCATTGAGCTTCGACCTGGCTTTCAAATACCGCAATCCGGTGATGATACTTTCTGACGGAGTTATTGGCCAGATGATGGAGAAAGTGAAGCTCAGCGAATACAAACCACGCTGGACCGACGCTGAGATACAGAAAATCAGTGGCAGTTGGGCTACCACGGGAAAAACACCCGACAGGGATTACCACATTATCACATCGCTGGATTTGGATAGCGCCAAACAGGAAATTTTTAACCATAAGTTGATTGCAAAGTACAAAACCATTTCTGAAAAGGAGGTTAGGTACGAAAAAATCAGCTGCGATGATGCCGAGTATATTCTGGTTGCCTATGGCTCCTCCAGCAGGATTTGCCAAAAAGCGGTTGACCTGTGCCGCGAAAAGGGCATTAAGGTTGGTCTTCTTCGCCCCATCACCCTATTCCCATACCCAACTAAGATAATTCAGGAAATGGCCAAGCGTGTTAAGGGGTTCCTTGCGGTGGAAATGAGTGCTGGCCAGATGGTGGAAGATGTGAGGCTGGCTGTAAACGGAAAAGTTCCCGTGGAGCACTACGGACGACTTGGCGGCATGGTACCCACACCTAATGATGTGGTTAAAGCATTGGAAGAGAAACTAATTAATGTGAAGTAATCATGGAAGTTAAAGATATCATCAAAGAGGAGAATTTGGTTTATACCAAATCAAAAATTCTCACCGACAAAGTATTTCACTATTGTCCGGGTTGTAGCCATGGAGTTGTGCACAAGCTGATAGCCGAAGTTATTGAGGAGATGGATATTCAGGAAAAAACCATTGCCATCTCACCCGTTGGCTGCTCAGTATTGGCCTACAATTACCTGGCGGTAGATTGGCAGGAGGCTGCCCACGGGAGAGCCCCGGCGTTGGCCACTGCCGTATCGAGGCTGATGCCCGATAAGTATGTGTTTGCCTATCAGGGCGATGGCGATTTGGCCTCCATTGGAACCGCCGAGATTATCCACGCCTGCAACAGGGGAGAGAACATCGTCATTATTTTCATCAACAATGGCATCTACGGGATGACCGGAGGTCAGATGGCACCCACTACGCTGGAGGGCATGCCAACATCAACCTCGCCCTACGGGCGTGACGTGAAACTGGCAGGACATCCGCTGAAAATCACCGATCTCATTGCGCAACTCCCGGGAACCGAGTATGTTACCCGTCAGGCAGTTCACACGCCGGCCGCTGTTCGTAAATGCAAAAAGGCCATTCTGAAGGCTTTCCAAAACGTTGGCAAGAAGAACGGAACCCAGTTCATTGAAGTGGTATCTACTTGCAACTCAGGATGGAAACTGTCCCCGGTTAAAGCCAACGAGTGGATGGTTGAGAATATGTTCCCGGTTTACCCTCTGGGAGATTTGAAAGGTTAACAGGAAATACACTAAAAAGCATTAATCATGACAGAAGAGATAATCATAGCCGGTTTTGGAGGACAGGGTGTTCTCTCCATGGGCAAAATCCTTGCCTACTCGGGCATTATGCAGGACCAGGAGGTATCTTGGATGCCCTCCTATGGTCCAGAGATGCGCGGGGGCACGGCCAACGTGACCGTTATCCTTAGCGACAGCAGGATTAGCTCGCCCATCCTTCAGGAATTCGATACTGCCATTATCCTCAACCAGCAATCACTGGATAAATTTGAGAAATCGGTGAAACCGGGAGGGGTTCTAATTTACGACCCCAATGGCATTACCCGTCATCCGGTTCGTAAGGATATTAAGGTATATCAGGTAGATGCCACGGAAGAAGCGTTGAAAATGCAGAATGCCAAGATTTTCAACATGATTGTACTGGGAGCATTCCTTAAGCTTAAACCCATCGTGAAAATGGAAAATGTGATTAAAGGTCTTAAGGAGTCATTACCTCCAAGGCACCACCACCTCATACCCCTGAACGAGGAGGCCATCAAGAAGGGTATCGAAATAGTCAAACAGTTTTCAGTAAACTGATAAGAAGTACTTCTCGAAAAACGGGCGTTGTGGAATTGTTCACAACGCCCATTTTGTTTTATAGGAGCCTTGAAGGACCTAAAACCATTATTGCTATTACTTTACATCACATCAACTTCATGAAAAAATTGGAATAATACACATGCTATTGTTGGCTGTAAAGTTCGATAATCTTAAGAATCACCTCCGTGGCTTTCACCATGCTTTCCACTGCAACATACTCATGCTTGCCATGAAAGTTTTCGCCTCCTGCAAACAGGTTGGGGCAGGGGAGTCCCATGTACGATAAGCGCGCCCCGTCGGTACCGCCGCGTATGGGCTTAACAAGGGGTTTCACTCCTACCAGTTCCATAGCCTTTACGGCGGTTTCCACTATATGGAATACCGGCTCTACCTGTTCGCGCATGTTGTAATACTGGTCTTTCATCTCCAGTGTAGCCGTTCCCTCGCCGTACTTCATGTTGATAAATTCGGTTACCTTGGTTATGAACGCTTTGAGGGCCTCAAACTTTTCGCGGTTGTGATCGCGGATAATGTACTGGAAAGTGGCATTCTCCACGGTACCATCCATCTTAATCAGATGGTAAAAACCTTCGTACCCCTGCGTATGCTCCGGACGTTGGTTGGCCGGAAGCAAGCTGTTGAACTCCATGGCAACCAGAATGGCATTCACCATTTTATCCTTGGCATATCCCGGGTGGATATTACGCCCCTGTATGGTTATTTTTGCCCCGGCAGCGTTAAAGTTTTCATACTCCAGTTCCCCAATGGCTCCGCCATCCAGGGTATAGGCAAAATCGGCTTTAAACTTCTTCACGTCGAAATGGTCAACACCGCGCCCCACCTCTTCATCCACAGTAAACCCAATGCGGATGGGCCCATGCTTAAATTGCGGGTTGTTCACCATGTACTCAACGGCAGTCATAATCTCTGCCACGCCGGCCTTATCATCGGCTCCTAACAGGGTGGTGCCGTCGGTTACTATCAGCGTTTTTCCGATGTAATTCTTCAACTCCGGAAAATCCTTGGGCGAAAGGGTTACATTGAGGTCTTTGTTAAGAACTATCTCCGAACCGTCGTATTGCTCAACAAAGCGCGGTTTAACATTGGCAGCGCTCATATCGGGCGAAGTGTCAACGTGGGCCAAAAAGCCAATGGTGGGGAGTTTTTTGTCGGTATTGGCCGGAATGGTTGCCATCACATAGCCGTGCTCATCAATGGTGGCATCGGCTACACCCATCCCTTTCAGCTCTTGTAGCACCAGGTTCGACAGTTGAAGCTGTTTTTGAGTACTGGGGTATCTGTCGGTAACCGTATCATCGCTCTGCGTGTCTATCTTTACGTACCTGATAAAGCGGTCGGTAAGGGCTTTGGTATTAATCATATTGCTCATCGTATTTGGTTTTTTATTTGGTTAGCGTTGAATTATGGCATTCAATGGCATCAAATATAGAAAAGTATTCCTAAAGCACGGGACAATAAGCTTACAAAATGGAATATGCAGCCGGTAATTTGCACAGTAACAAACATATAATTCCACATTGTGCTCGCCATTTTTTAGGTTAAATCTTTACCATGTACGGTTGACGGCCACCCGAAGGGTAGGGTTTGTAACACTAACCTTAAATCGGAGAACCGAACTTTCGTTTTGCATAAATATATCTACGAAGCACGAAATCCCCGCTTTTTGGTTGGTTCTGATATGGTGCGTTTTAATTTTTTTCTCAGATGCAATTTTTGATTATGAAATTAGGCTATCAAGTTCTAAATACTTTTCTCTTATTAAACTTAAAGCAAATGCGCCTGCCGAAGCACTAAAAACAGAAAAGTCAAATGCACCTTTAATTCCTGTAGAAAAGGTCATTGCTAAAGCAAATGTTAACAATAAAACTCCACTCAATTTCGCAAACAACTCAGTTTTAAATCCGATTAAAAGGAAAAACGCCAAAACAATTTCTGCGCCTGTTGCCAAAATGCCGATTAATGGGATGAATGAATCAGGAAACCAGGAGTTTATCAACTTGGTGTATTCCAAAAAATTGTCCCAGTTGCCCCATACTGAAACTTTCTTACCCCAAATTCCGAATCTATCTGCAACTGCTGATAAGAAACCCATTGAAATTGCAAGTCGCAAATAAAGTTTGATTAATCTTTTCCACATAAGTATTTGTTTTAGTTTGATGAATTTATGTTTTAATTCTGTTGAAAGGTTGCTGCTTGTAATTGTCTTTCTTAAAAAGCACTACTACGATTTTGGGTTTGCTGCAGGTGGTGATGTAGAAGTACCTGTTTTCAACCTACCACAAATGTAAATTAAAACCACAAAACTTCAATTTACCACTGAACCCTCGCTTGCGGCCAACCCTTGTTGGCGGCTACTCTATTTTCCCTTGTGTCGGGTTTCATTTTTTTCTTAATTTTGCTAATAGTCGTAATATCTCAACATACAGCCAAATTAATGTTACCATTAACCCAAATGCTCCATACCACTCCATATATTTTGGGACTCTACTTTCTGCTCCATTTTCAATAAAGTCAAAGTCAACAACAAGGTTCATTGCTGCAAGAACAACAACAAACAAACTAAATATTATTCCGCCTATCGTATTTTCGTGAATGAACGGTAATTCTATGCCAACAAAAGAAAGTCCGATATTTGCAATATAATACATAGCCAACCCGCCTGTTGCAGAGGCAACAATAAGTTTAAAATTTTCTGTCGGCTTAATAATTTCAAGTTTGTATATAACAAGCAGAACGGCACAAATGCCAAATGTCAATAATAGTGCTTGCACTACAATTCTGGGAAATATATGGTTCATTGCAGCAGACAATCCGCCTAAACAGAGCCCTTGTAAAATAGAATAAATAGGTGCTAAGTATGGCGACCAGTCCTTGTTGAATACAATGACGAATGACAGGAGTAAACCACCTATTGCTCCTGTCCAAAAGTAAGGTGCGATGGTTGCAAAGTTCAAAGTTGAAGTAAAAAGATTCCAAGTATACATAGCAGGAACAAAAACTGCAAACAAAAGAATTGCTGTCTTATTTACCGTTCCTTGTAAAGTCATTACGTTTGTTGAACCTCTTGCAACTTTTTCAATTTCTTTAAAGGTGTATTTTGTCAGTGCAGGGTTTCCGGATTTGAATAAAGCCATATTTTTTTGTTTAATGTTTGTTTATTAAGATTTGCCAACGGTCGGCGGTATGCGCAGTGCGGGATTCGGGGCGATCACTTGTCGAGGTATCGCAAGTTTTATAAATGATCTGCCAATAAAACAGGCACAGCATCCCGCATTGCGTATGACCGCTTGTTGTATTCAGTTGTTATTTTTGTCCTTTTTCAAATTCGATTAACTCAATCGGGGCTCCGTTATGTTCAATCATTGCAACTCTTGTTCCTTCACTTGGAGAATTCGGAGGTGTAATAATATTGAACTCCCTTCTGGTTAGTTCAAAGTCCAGATCATCAACTTCAAAGGCAATGTGTGGTACATTCTTTACCAAGTCGTTGATAGGACTATCCTTATCGTACCTCATCCATTCAATACCATACGGACTTGTGTCAAATCCGGAAACATATAGTTTAAACTGAGGCAAGTATTTTTCACCATTAATCGGCTTATCCGTGGGTATTCCTAAATGATGATAACGCCAACCCCATTCTGATGTTGCCAAAGGTGGTTCGCTATCTTGTCTTTTTATGCTCATATTTTAAGTGTATTAGGTATTTTTACAATTGAACACAACGTTTTTGGGCTTTGCGTTCGGGCGGGTTTCGGAGGACAAAACTGTCAACCAGCACTGAACCTGGTGCGAGGCAGAACGCCCGAATACGATCCCCGCCATTACTTATTCACGAAGTTAGCGGTTAGGCATTTTATCATTTTTTAGTTTCACATATATTAACTCGTCCATAAACTCCCCATTCTTGAATAATGCGTTTTTCAGCCTTGCCTCAAAAACAAATCCTGCTTTTTCAAGAACCCGCTGGGATTGTAGATTTGTAGAAAATGGCCGGGCAAATATTCTAACAATATCAAATGTACTAAATCCATATGCGACAATTTCTTGAATTGCCTTTGTCATAATTCCTTGTCCCCAAAACTCTTCGGCTAACCAATAACCCATTTCTGCACTCTTTTCGTGAATGTCCGATTGAGGAAAAATACCGATTGAACCAACGGCTTCTCCATCAACTTCTATGGCAAACACTTTTATCGGATTATCATTCGCAATCATTGACAAATACGCTTTTCCGTCTTCAATAGTGTATGGGTGCGGAAATCCGTTTGTCAACCATTTTGCAACGTTCCAATTATTTGCGTACTTTACCAAACTGTTTAAATCCGCTTTATTCCATTTCCTTAATTTTAATTCCATTTCTTTATTTTAAGTTAATCTTGTCAGTATCCACTATGCTCTCGCCCGCTTACACCTAACTCGTTTTATAGACCTGACTTACTCATCTCCATACACCCCAAAATGGGCGGATAGGTCTAACCGATATCAGACCTATTTATTGTTGGCTAATATAAAAAAAATGTATTAAAGGCTGTCAAAGGGTGACTTTCTTTGCTGTATTTGATTGGTGAACAAACGGGTGAACATTTCTAGCGGGTTGCAAGGTATCTTCTGGAGAAATAGAAGGCCATGCATAGAAAACATGTAAAGTAAAGGATTGGAAAAGGGGTTACAATGGGCTAAAATCAAAGCGGCCTGATGCTTACGGGTATCGGCATAAGCACTTTAATCGGTCAGCGTCAAACGTAAACCTTCGCCGAATTTATCCGGAGAAAAATTCTTTCTCTTTGTAGTAATAAGTAAATTGTACTTAAATCTTCTGAGGGTAGTACTATGATTTCCAATCCCTTGGACTATCCGGGATAAAGAAACTTCTCAGGATCTTTATCAAGCAGTTTTAAATAACAGAAATGCTCTGTTTTTATGGGTCAACTATTTATTTTTCAGATATGAAATTTTAATTTAGCAAGGAGCTAGTGCTACTTACAATCCTTTTAACAACCATTTTTACCAATTCAGGAAATTCATCAGGAAACATGATGTAAAGAGATCCAAAAACACTAACAATAATGATTATTGACAACCACTTGGTGTATATCCCTCTTGTACGTATGAGGAGAATAATTGCTGCAATAACCATAATAAAGGGTAGTACAATGCGTGCGTCACCCATTGGAACACTACTATTGCCAATTAAAAGTGTATCCTGTCCAAGGTATTGACCAAGATCAAATTGAATATTGAAAATGATCAGAAACAACTCTATAGCCAATGAAACAAGTAAAACAATTGAAGCTGATTTAGTACTCACGCCGGCAGTTCGTATAACCTGGTATATGGCTGCTGGTAGTAAAAATAGCATGGCAGGAATGCCGCTGCCTATGGAAAGGCTGATAATTATGCCTATAACTGCAACTATACTCATTATTGTGCAGATTTTGTTGGGCGTCAAATGCTTTGAGATAGATTTTGGAATACTGAGGCTTTCCTTTGTCTCTACATTGCTCTTGTCAGACACTGTTTCCATCCTTTTATTATTTTAACTTAACATAATTCAACTTGACTAAAAATCAAAAATACAATTTAATGCATGATAAAAATATTTTATCCTCAAATTTTTGCACGTAATTTTTAAAAAACAAAATTTAACTGAGTCTTCATTTAAGAACCATTGTTGCTGATAACGTTCCGTCGCTTGGCTCCTGACCCGATCTCTGAAACTTCGGGATCGGGGTCGGAATCGAGACCAAGAGTCTGTTGGTGGCTGGCGTTCTCATCGTGTCGTGAATGAAATGTCCTTACCTTCTGCTCTTGCTTGTCTGACTTCTCGTTGATATTGTTCTGGCAATGTGTCAAGGGGAACAATAAATCCGTCAACCATTACAAAATCTGCAAACGGATTGTTGTCTTGCATGTTCTGGGTTGAAAACTCATTGTCAAATGGCCTCAGTTTTAGCAAATCCCGAATTAGCCTTGATTTGTTTCCAGACGTTGACTTATTTGTCCCGAAAAAATTGTTAATGTCGTCTATGGAAAGATAGGGTTCAAAGGATTTGTCAAACATAAAATTGATTGTTCCAAGTGCGTGAATGATAGCTGCTGCCCAAATTTTTGGTTGTCCGGTTGCCAACGGACTATTTCGTTTGCGCGCCAGTTTATGTGTCAACCGTTCGGCAAGTTCAAAATATTCTTCATCTAGTTCTTTTGCACAAAACTCTCTAACAAGGTCAAGAATTTGTTGCTTTTGTTTTTCAATTTTTTGTATGTCCATTCGGTGCTATTGTTTTAGTTGGTTATTTCATCAAAGCTTGCCACTAACGGTACAAGGCTTGACCCCGACAAAAGAATGTCGAGATCGGGCGGTAGAGTACGCTACACACACCCTGCGAGCCAACGGCCTACCAAATGTACAACAATATTTCCCAACAGGCAAATCCCCCGAACCCCGAACCTCGAACCCCGAACCCCGAAGGTTCAGCGATTTTTTACGGGGTATTCATTTTAGTAAATCTTATTTGAACCTAAAATCTAACTTGTAATCATAGAGCCAGGGCATTTTGGGGTTAATCCCTTCCGACATCAGCTTTGCCGGTAGGCCCTGATAGTTGTTTTGCA
>JAKQEF010000014.1 GCA_029558675.1 Bacteroidota bacterium
CTATATAGGTTCAAAACGATGTGGTTTTTGAGATTCGTTGCCACAAAAATATCATAATTTCTGATGATTTAGCATAATTCCCTCATGATTTTGGAATGGCTCTGTTAATACCCGGAATCATCGTTTTTGCATGTTAATAAAAATTTTAAAAAGAGAGGCGACAAAATGTACCCATCAATAAAATTTGCAGTAATTTTACCGAAACTTTCAAGAATGGTATTTATAACCCTCAGTATTCTCTCTTCCACTTCAATATACATTCTTTTTAAGTTGATTTCGCATTTAAAAATTCACACCTTTAGCGCCATAGTTGTTAACTATTTTACAGCCTGCTTAGCAGGTTTTTTTTTGTGCAATAGTCAACAACTTTCTCTCCATATCTTCAGCCGGCCTTGGTTCCCCATTTCCATAGTAATAGGGGTTTTGTTTATCGTAATGTTCTACACCATTGCCAGGAGTACTCAGGAAGCCGGGATTTCGGTCACCACAGTGGCGGTAAAAATGTCGGTCGTTTTCCCCATTGCCTTTTCCATTTGGTACGATGCGTTTGATGTACTGACAACGCTGAAATTATCGGGAATTGTTTTGGCCGTTCTTTCGGTGTTTCTGGTAGTTTTTCAAAAGGGGAAGGGCAGGATTACCGCCAAAGCAGCCATTCTACCATTGATTCTATTCATAGGCATGGGCATGGTCGATACGTTGGTCAAGTATTCCCAATCAACCTATATCGACATCGGATTGGCTCCTCTCTTCAGCACAGCCATTTTTGCTTCCGCACTCCTCACAGGGATAGTATCATTGCTCTTTAACCACAGGAGGGTGCAGTTGAAATCCGTATCAACCTGGCTGATGGGCATTGCTCTGGGAATTGTAAACTTTGGCTCAACATACTTCCTCATCCTTGCGCTCAATCATGTTGACATTTCGACCGGTAAACAAGCCAGTGGCTCGGTGGTTTTCGGCATTAATAACCTTGCCATAGTGGCGCTGAGCGTATTGGCAGGTTACCTGCTGTTCAAAGAGAGGCCATCACGGCTGAATTGGTTGGGAATTGCCCTTTCGGGGGTGGCCATAGTATTACTAATGCGTAGCCAGTTTTGATTGTAACAATGGAAACCGATACATACCTTACCATTAAAAACCCGACCGAGGGGCTCTATAAGGAGAAAGGCAGCCGGTTTATCGCTTTGGCATATCCGGTGAGTTCTGAGGGCGAGGTTAAGGATATCGTTCAGCAGTTGAAAAGGCAATATCACGATGCCCGACACCATTGCTATGCCTATATCCTTGGCTTTAAAGGCGATGTCTGGCGTGCTAACGACGATGGCGAACCTTCGAGCACGGCAGGGAAACCCATCCATGGGCAGTTGGTAAGTCGTGGATTGACCAACGTGTTGGTGGTGGTGGTACGATACTTTGGTGGAACCAAACTGGGCGTATCGGGGCTTATAAATGCCTATAAAACAGCTGCTTCTGACGCACTTGAGAAAGCCGAGGTGATTACCAGGAGTATAAACGATGTTTATCAAATCAACTTTTCCTATGGCGTTTTGAATGATGTGATGAGGTTGATTAAGGATGAGGAACTTGCCGTCAAAGAGCAGCAATTCGATACCCAATGCATGGTGATGCTGGGGATTAGGCAGTCTAAGGTGGCACTTGTTCTTGAGAAATTTAGCAAAATCGAATCGGTAATGGCAGAGTACATGAACACCGAATAATCTTATAGCCTCGATTAACGAGGCTTTTTTTTGACCAAAACGTTTACGATGAATTAATAACCTAAATACAAAACGATGAAAAACAAAAGCCTTGTAGCCATTAATGATCTTAGCAAGGAGGAAATCGTTAAGATTTTGAATCTTGCAGAAGAGTTTGAGAAAAATCCAATTCAGAACACCCTATGCCAAAAGGTGGTTGCCACTCTTTTCTTCGAACCCTCAACGCGTACCCGCCTGAGCTTCGAGAGTGCTGTCAACCGCTTGGGTGGGCGTGTGATTGGTTTTTCGGAAGCGAGCAACACATCCGTTGCAAAAGGCGAAAGCCTGAAGGATACCATTCTCACGGTAGCCAACTACTCCGATATGATTGTAATGCGTCATCCCGTTGAGGGGAGTGCCCGGTATGCCAGCGAGATTTCACCTGTTCCCATTATCAATGCTGGCGATGGTGCCAATCAACATCCAACCCAAACCCTGCTCGACCTGTTCTCCATTCGCAAAACACAGGGAACGCTCAACAATCTCAATATTTTTCTGGTGGGCGATTTAAAATATGGGCGTACCGTTCACTCACTGCTTATGGCCATGAGCCATTTTGGCGCAACGTTTACCTTCGTTTCACCCAACGAGCTGAGGATGCCCGACGAGTACAAGATTTATCTTGAAGAAAAGGGTTTGAAGTTTAGTGAACAGACCGACCTTAATGAGAATCTGGATAAGGCCGATATTATTTACATGACCCGCGTCCAGAAGGAACGTTTTTCCGACCCTGTAGAATACGAGAAAGTCAAAAATGTTTATGTGCTAAGGGAGGGGATGCTGCAAAATACCAAGGAAAACATGCGGGTACTTCACCCGCTGCCCAGGGTAAACGAGATACACACTGATGTGGATAAAAACCCAAAGGCATACTATTTCCCTCAAACCATGAACGGGGTATTTACCCGCATGGCCATCATGTCGTTAATATTTGGTTTGGAATAATAAAAAAACTTTTTTTACCATGATACAGAAAAAACAACTCAGAGTCAGCGCCATTGAAAACGGAACGGTAATAGACCATATCCCGGCTAAAAGCCTTTTCAATGTAATCACCATTTTAGGGCTCCATAAATTCGACAACCTCATCACCTTTGGCACCAACATGGAGAGCCAGCGGTTCGGGAAGAAAGCCATCATCAAAATTGCCGATAAATACTTTGCAAACGATGAGATCAACAGGATTGCCATTGCGGCACCCCACGCAAAGTTGAATATCATCAGAGACTACACGGTGATTGAGAAGCGGGTGGTTGAAGTTCCCGATCATATTGAGGGGATTGCGAAATGCGTTAATCCCAAATGTATTACAAATGTTGAGGCAGTTGTTCCTAAGTTCAAAGTGTTAGATAAAATCAGCGTTTCGCTTAAATGCCAGTATTGCGAAAAGATTACAGACCAGGAGCATATGGTTTACCTCTAATCCGCAGGCGGTAGCTAAATTCCGCAGCATATTGTAGCATGCCCCTTATAAAACATGGGTTGTATCCCATTGGCTGTTCAGCCTGAGGGGGTGAAGGGCTACCGGTTACCTTAGCCTGTCGAGGCTTCGTACCAGCGCCTCATCGCGTGCTATTGCCCTGAGGGCAAGAAAGGTTAGAATGGCAGCCACCAGGGGAAAAACGAATATGATTTTCATTGTCCCACTGCCCGATAGTGCCTTCAGTGCAGCGCTATAGTAGAAATAGAATACGCCCTGAAGCCCCAGTAACAACACTATATTAATGATACTCAGGCGTATCTGAATCATCCTCTTTCTGTATAGAAATATGGTTATGAATGGTATGGCAGTACAAGCCAGCATCAGTATGGAAAGCGGTAGGGATTCAAATGCGATCTTTTGACCCTCGTTTACGTTTTTCAATCCCGAAAAACCCAGCTCAAAAATGTGCTGTTCCGATGTCCCAACGATTTCGGCAAAGGGGAACCAGAACTGGAAGGTTAAAATGATAAAGGCAATCATCAGAAAAACCGTTTGAATCCTCTGTATCATAGCAATAGATTTTTTCTGTTAATACTTTTTGCTGTTGCAAAGTTAATCCTTTTATCGGACAACAATGCTCCAACGGAAGGGAGTAAGTCCTGATTACCGGAGGCAAGGTGTACCAATTGTATTTTTTTATTTACTTTTATGGGTTCAAATAAGTACGATCATGAGAACAATAGAACCATCTGAGCTGATCATCAATCCCGATGGAAGTATTTTTCATCTGCACCTCAGACCCAATGACATTTCCGGCACAATCCTGCTGGTAGGCGACCCCGGCAGGGTTGATACCGTTGCCTCATTTTTCGATAGGATTGAATTCTCCACGTCGAACCGCGAGTTTAAGACCACAACGGGATGGTTCCGGGGCAAACGCCTCAGCGTTGTCTCCACCGGAATAGGAACCGACAACATTGATATAGTAGTCAATGAATTGGATGCGCTATTTAATATCGATTTTGCTACAAGGCAGGAAAAAAAAGATAAGCAGCAGCTCACGCTGATTAGGCTTGGCACCTCCGGTGCCATTCAAGCCGATATCCCCATTGATAGCTTCGTGCTCACCGAAACGGCCATTGGTTTCGACGGCTTGCTCAATTTTTACGAGGGGCGCAATGAGGTCAGCAACCTGGATATGGAGGCCGCTTTTTTGGCCCATACACAGTGGAACCCATTGTGCGCCAAGCCATATTTTGTTTCTTCGTCAGAAAGCTTGGTGGCCAGATTCGAGGATATAGCCATTAAAGGGATAACCATTTCAGCGCCGGGTTTTTATGGCCCTCAGGGAAGAGTTTTGCGCATCCCATTGGCTACAAGCGATATAAATAAGAGAATTGAGTCCTTCAGGTATAACAACCGTATGATTACCAATTTTGAAATGGAGAGCTCGGCCATTAATGGCCTTTCGAAGTTGCTGGGTCACAATTCTATAACCATATGTGCCATTATTGCCAACAGGGTTACCAAGGAGTCGTCGCCGGCTTACAAGCCTACTGTTAAAAAATTGATTGAAATTGTGCTGAATCGTCTTTCTCAATAGATTGCCCCGATTTAATGAGACAAAAAGAACTAATTGCCCTTATATCCCTTCTGGATGACCCTGATGACAAGGTTTACAGTGTAATCACGGAGAAATTATTGCAAGAAGGCGAAAAACTCATTCCATCCCTGGAAAAGGCATTAGAATCTGCTGATAGCGCTATAATTCAGCAAAGGATATTTTCCATCATTCACCAAATACAATTTCAGACCACTAAACAATATTTAGGCAATTGGGTACAATCGGGTGCCAATAGCCTGTTGGAAGGCTCGGTTTTCGTGGCACGGTATCGGTATCCCGAACTTAGCGTTAGTCACATTGATGAATGTTTGGAAAAGATGAAACAGGGCGTGATCGCCGAAATAAATGAAAAGTTTACCCCGCTGGAAAAGATTAAGGTTCTCAACCATGTCTTTTTCGTTTTGCTTGGATTCAAAGGCAATTCCACGAACTTTTACTCTCCTGAGAATCATTACATCAATCAGCTAATCGAGACAAAAAAGGGCGGGCCGGTATCGCTCTCCATTCTGTACTCACTTGTAGCGCATAAGTTGGGGCTTCCCATCCACTGCGTCAGCTTGCCACGAAATTTTATACTGGCTTACCTTGGCGATAGCCAAACGGTGGAAAATCATGCCAACCCGGAAAAGACAGTTCATTTCTACATAAACCCTTTCAACTCAGGGGCACTGTTAAGGCGAAAGGATATCGAGCAGTTTCTTACAAGCAATAATCTCGAAATCAACGAGGAGTATTTCTACCCCTGCTCAAACCGCATAACCATTACACAGCTAATAGCCAGTTTAATGCTATCTTACCAGAAGATTGGGCTGAAGGAAAATGTAGACGAGTTGAAAGAGTGCATTGAGCTGGTTGCAGGCAGCAGCTATACCGGCGATTATTAGCATACAATTATTCCGATAAAGTTGTGTTAGCGGTATGTGTATTGAATCTCCAACCCCTGAAGGAAATATCTGAAAAATTTGTAAAATGTAAACTTATAAGTTAACTTTGCGCAATGAATGTTCAGAGGCAAATAATCTTTTATGGGCACCATTTCGCTGACTTCTATTTGGTTCAGAATGAGAGAGTGCAAGAAAAAATAGAATATGTTTTTAAGATAATTCGGTCAGTTCAAAACGTTCCTAAGAAGTTTCTTGAACATATAACAGGAACAGATGGACTCTATGAAATTCGAATTGAATCTGAAAGCAACATTTTCCGTGTATTCTGCTGCTTTGACCGAGGAAATCTTGTGGTTCTCTTCAATGGCTTTCAAAAGAAAACGCAAAAGACACCCAGAAAAGAAATTGACTTAGCACTGAAACTGAAAGAAGAATTTTTTAACTCAAAAAAAGAATGACGATGGACGCAAATAAGATTAGGAATGCTAAAAACTTTGATGAGTTATTAGACATTAAGTATGGCAAAATTGGTACAGAGAAGCGGGATGAGTTCGAAGAAAAGGCTCAATATTTTGTAATTAGTGAAATGCTAAAAGAGGCTAGAAAAGAGGCCGGAATGACCCAAGAACAGCTTGCTGAGAAAGTTGGGACAAAGAAAAGCTATATTTCACGTCTAGAGAATGGTAAATGTGATATACAACTTTCAACCCTATACAAAATATTCGAGTTTGGGCTAGGAAAAAGAATAAACTTGACGATCGGATAAGAAAAATGCCTGCCGCTTACATGTGGTTTAGCCTACTGTGGTTGATTTGGCAGATACAGAATTATTGTTACCTTTGACTAAGATTTTAACGGCTGACAAGTGTGCAGCAAGCAACTCCACAGTATGCCAAACCACAGTACCGTTAAAAGTATATTGTGAAAATTTCTATTGTTAATGTCGGAATCAACAACTATTTTTGCTCTCCATTTTAACAAACCAAACCGGATAAAAGCAACTATTTTTAACTTAATGCCAAATGGGTAAGAAGAAATTTAAGGTTTTTAAAAATTACCTGTCTTTGGTTAAGTTTAGCCACACAGTTTTTGCAATGCCCTTCGCGCTTATTGGCTTCTTTTTGGCCATAGGCTACTATAAATACGAATTTAGTTGGAAATTACTCCTGCTGGTGCTGCTTTGCATGGTTACCGCACGGAATTCGGCCATGAGTTTTAACCGTGTAACCGACCGTTTTATCGATAAGCGGAATCCGCGCACTACCGGTAGAGAGATTCCCTCGGGAAAAATTCAGCCACGGAATGCACTTGTGTTTTCAATAATAAACGCTGTGATCTTTATCATAGCAACATTTCACATCAACAGGCTGGTTTTCTATCTATCACCAGTAGCCCTTCTCATCATACTTGGCTACAGCTATACCAAACGGTACACGGTGCTATGCCACCTTGTTTTAGGGTTGGGGCTTTCCCTTGCACCCCTTGGTGCCTTTTTATCCGTTACAGGCCGATGGGACATAGTCCCCATGCTGTTTTCTGCCATCGTTATCCTGTGGGTATCCGGGTTCGATGTTCTTTATTCCATTCAGGATGAGGATTTCGACAAGGATGAAAACCTTAAATCGATACCTGCTGTGCTGGGTCGGGGAAAGGCTTTAGGTATAGCCATTACGCTTCATGCGTTGGTTGTTCTGGTGGTGATAAAAGCAGGAGTTCTAATCGGCTCCGGTTTGCTATACTGGATAGGCGCTGCGCTGTTCACTGCCCTGCTGATCTATCAGCATTACGTGGTTATTTCTTCCAACTATCGCAGGATTAATTTTGCCTTTGCAACGCTTAACGGATTATCGAGTATACTGTTTGCCATTTTTGTAATTCTAAATAATTACTTTTTTTGTTAACCAATAACTTTTTAAACCATGAAAAACAAACTTTTTTTTGCGCTAACATTAGCAGCTACGCTGTTAATGGCATCGTGTGGCGGCGAGCAGAAAGGCCAAAAGCCCGCCGATGAAAAGATTGATGCCATTGAAGTATCCATCGATTCCCTGCTGGTTGATGCATCGGCATTGGAGGGGAAAATAGTTAAGTTTACTGCCAACGTTGACCATGCATGCAAGCATGGTGGCAACCGGCTCACGGTTTTTGGCACAGAGGAAGGGAAAGTTCTCAAAATTGACGGATCCGAGAATTTACCGGCATTCCAATCGAGCCTTGATGGTAAAAAGGTTGAGATTATCGGAACCGTTAAAAAGGTGACTGCTGCCCATACTGCCGATTGCGAAGATCATGAGGTGGACGAAGCCCCTGAATTTACCTTCGCTATTGAGTGCATTGATTATAAGGAGATAGAGTAGAATAGCATTTACAACCATATAAACAATCGGGGTGCATCGCAAAATGCACCCCGATTGTTGTATTGGCGATTGTTGTATTGGCCGGTTTCACATTATTACCAACCGGGTGTGAAGTTAAGCCCGAAATATGCTGCATCTAAACCTCCCAGCTGGAAAGGAATGGCATAAAAAGGTTCCAGAACCATCATGCCAAAGAGGTTTATTCTGAGGCTCACCCCGGAGCTCACCACAGGGATGCGTTGAGTTTCGTTTTCGGGGTACCAGTTGAAGGCAATATCATCCTTATTAATCCAGGCAAGGCCTGCATCGGTAAATAGGGCCAACTCGGAGTATAAAAATTTCGATTTAAAAAGGGTTAGTCTTTCGGGGCCTGTGAAGGGAATACGTATTTCGGCATTGGCAATCACCATGTGATTTCCCATCAGCTGTGCAGTGGTGATATACTTCGAATCGGGAGTCATTTGGCTGTTAAATGATGACCTGTCGTAACCCCTTATTAGCCAGGGGTAACCTAAATACAACGGATATAGCCGATCCAGTGTGTGGTTGCCATGGCGACCATAGTAATAACCCTTGAAAGCAAAGCTGAAGGGTTTAACAAAAAAGTATTTACGCAAATCCACGAGTGTGCCCCAGTAGTCAAATTCGCCAAAAATCTTATCCACCTGAATCCTACGACGAGCCCCATCCATAGGCGAGGCTAATCCAAAGCTGGAGTTGTCAACCACGTATGCAAGGCTAACATTTTGAAGCGCAAAACCATCGGGGGCTCTGCCCTTTGTCTTTTTATAGCCGTAATACATGTAATTGTAGTAGTAGTACGAGTAAACATCTACTCTATAGTTGTACCATGCCATAACTGACGATGCCTCGAACCTGCGCGTTTTCGACAGAGGGAATTGTGCCATGGCACCAATGGTGCTTTCAAATATTCTGATATGCGAATAGAAAAGGGTATCGTGCAAATTTCCGTTGGAGTCGAAGCCATAATTTCTCCCCATTAACCCGTAGGAGTAGGGTACATGCGAAACCGAAGCACCCCAAATAAAACGCCTTTTCTGATTGATATAGGTTAGCTGCCCTCCAAAGTCGTAAATCTCACCGTTGAGTGCAAGCCCCACATGGAAAAGGTTAGCCCCCACAATATCGGAGAACAGCATCTCAACACCACCGGCCATGCCTGTGCCCATATAGCTTGAGGTGGATACCCCAACACCGATATTGGAAATGTAATCCAATTTGAATTTGGGCCTGTAGGATACTGTTTTAAATGAGTCGATGGGAGTTTCGGGCTGTGCCATTTTGTTGGAAATATTCTTGTCCACAATACCCGCTATGGGTCTGTTTAGCGGGGGAAGGGTGGCGGAAGTGAAATCCACGTCGGTGGGAGAAATTTCTTTCGACAGTAAATCTCCGGGAACTGCCGTGAATATTGAGTAGTGTCCTTTGAAATAGTACGAGTATGCCAACGTACCCGTTGTATCGGTTGAGATACTGAAAGCAGGGGATATGTTGGTCATTCCGCTTATCCCGATAAGATTTTTTGTTTCCTGAAATACTTTACCCGTTGCGGGTTGAAAACGGTACAGATTGCGAAAACCATCCCTGTCGGACAGGAAAAAGATTTCGCTGCCATCGGGTGAGAATACCGGATTGAGATTTGCTGCCCCGGGGAATAGATTATACTCTTTGATTTCGTTTGTTTCAACGTTAAGGGTAGCAATATAGTAACCGGGAGTACGTTTCGATGAAAGGTCAGCAGCCAGAGGCTTATCGGTGGAGTACACAATGGTCTTCCCGTCGGGCGACCAGCTTGGATGGATATTGCACCACACATCATGGGTAAGCTGTTCAACCCTTTTATCTTCGATATAGTATCGGTATAGCTCATTTCTCCCGTCAACCAGACCCGAAACCACAATGCTTTTCCCATCGGGCGACCATGATGGGTAGTTGAAGGATGGCACTCCCGGAATTTCAATTTCGTATTCCTGCCTTCGCCGTTCAATATCCACAACCAGCAGCTTATTTTTACCCTTGCCGAAGGCAACATAGGCAAAATACCTGCTATCGGGCGACCAGGCCCCGGCCGACTCTATGAAGTTAAGTGCATCAATCTCATTTCTATGCAATGTTGATGATAGCTTATGGAAAGTTTTCCCCGTGGTTGCATCGGCAAGGAACAGGTCGATGGAGAACAAGTTTTTTTCGGAATAGAATGCGATGTACTTACCATCGGGGCTAATGGCCGGTGAGATGTTAATATTCCCGCCATTTCGTTCGTCAATTACCTTTGTGCCTGCAGGGTTATCCACCGTATCCACCATCATCATTTTATAGTGTTCAATGTAGGCGTTCCTCCATATGTCCGAGAACTCCTTTTCGTTGAAACCCAGGTACCTTTTCAGAGCCACATCGTAACCCCGCTTGGCGGTTTCCATGAAAATTGGCACTATCAAGCTATCGCCAAACGTCCTCCCAATAAAAGCCCAAAAGGCATGGCCAAAACGGTATGGAAAGTACTCAGCATTCTTGGTCATGTCGCTTAGGGTGGGGAAGTTGTTGTTAAATACGGCATCGCGCATCCACATGGCTGTGTGAGGATCAACACTACCAATGGATAGGTACTCGGCCATACCCTCTACCATCCACAGAGGCAGATTGTTAAGATTGTTCAGGTTGGTGGAGTCGTTATGTATTATGGCATTATACTGAAATGCATGAACCAACTCGTGCCCCAAAACGTGGTCGGTTTGGGCCCAGGTCTCGGTAACCGGTAGTATTACCCTGTTTTTTAAAGCTTCGGTTACCCCTCCGGTGCCCACGCCTACCGAACCGAATATGGCTGTGGTTTGTTGGAAATCGGCATGATTGGCATAAAAAATAATGGGATTGCGGTCTTTGATGGTATCTCGATAAACTTGCTGGTGCATGGCATACCATTGCTCGGCGGCCTGAGCAAGCCTGATGATAATCGAATCGTCCTGGAAGTAGTGGTAAAATTCGAAGTTGGGCGATTCATACACATTATATTTAAAATTCTTGTATATGGGTTTGTTTTGCCCAAAGTACTGGGCATGGGCTGCACCACCGGATAGGGCAATTGCAACAATAATGGCTAAGTTGAGTATAGTCCTTGTTAAACTATTCATATTTTGAAGGATATTGTTCAGTTATGCTGGATTTTCCTTGTACTTATTATGCAATAACGTACATTTTCTACAACAAAGAAAGTGCTAATATGATTGAAAAAAAGTTAAAATAAGCAAAAGAACTCAATTATGTGGAAAAAAACGTTGTTAGGCTACAAATGGCTGTCAGAAATCGAGGCTTTCTCTCAACTTTTTATAGCCCGTTTCGCTGATTTTTATCCGGATATTCCCCTTAAGCAGGGCCAAATACGAACCCTTCTCATAGCGTTCAATTTTCTGTATCGCTCCGGTATTCACAATGTATGATCGGTGTACTCTGAGAAACGTGTTTGTATTCAGCCTGTTTTCCAAAACCTTAAGCGTCTGCTTTTTCATATAACGGCCATTGGCCGTGTAAATCATCACGTAATCGCCTTGTGCCTCAAAGTAGCTGACAGCGTCCAAAGGCACCACATGTATTCCTTTACTGTCCTTGATTACTATGCGGTTTAAAGGGATAACATCCGAAAGCGAGGAGATATCGGGTGCTTGGCTATCATGCTGGTACACAGCACAAATCCGGTGCTTTTCCCGAACCTTATCCAAGGCCTTTAAAAAGCGCTCGCGTGAGAATGGCTTTAGCAGGTAATCGGTGGCGTTCCGTTCAAACGCCTCAATGGCGTGCTGGTCGTATGCCGTGGTAAATACTATCTGAGGCTTGCAATCAATCAATTCCAGCAATTCGAAGCCATCAATACGTGGCAGTTGGATATCGAGAAAGACCAAATCGGGTTTATCCCTGTTTATGGCTATGGCACCCGAATAGCCATCTGCGTATTCCCCGATTATCTGAATATCATCTATTCCGGTTAAATAGCTATGGATCAGCTGGCGTGCCGGCTCCTCATCTTCAACTACTATGGCTCTCATGGTTATCACAATGTTTCATCCGGTAGTGTCAAAATTGCAGTAAAGGTATTGTTACTTTTATCTATTTTCAGCAGGTTCGAAGTTCCGTATAAGAGCGAAAGCCTTCTTCTTATATTTGCCAAACCCACTCCTGTAGAACCGGGCATACTGCTTTGAGCATGCAGTGTGTTGCTTATCCGAATCTCAACCCCTGAGGATTTTTTTATGGCCTCGGCCTTAACAACCGATTCTTCGGGCGAAATGGCTACACTGTGCTTTATGGCATTCTCGAAAAGTGGTTGGATAATCATACTTGGCACTTGAAGCGACAGGCATTCGGGGTCAGTGTCAATGCTGTATTTAAGCCTTGTCCCGAATCGTATCTTCTCAATCTCCAAATACTTAATGCAGTTATCCAGCTCGTTGTCCAGTGTTATCCTGCTGTTTGGCGATTGCTTGAGCGAGTATCGCAGCAGCTCGGACAGTCTGATAACCATCTCCTGAGCTTTTTGGGGATCAGTAGTCGTTAACGAACTTATGGAGTTAAGGCTGTTGAACAGGAAATGGGGGTTGAGCTGGAGTTTAAGCCAGTTCAGCTCCGCATCCTTTATCAGCGATTGAAGTTCGGCTTCGCGCAGTACCTGTTCCCTGTAATTCTGTATGTAAGTGATTAGGTAGAAAACCAGTACAATCAACAAGTACACCAACAAACCGACTATGACTCTAAATGGGATAGAGGTGTTGATAAATTCAACGTACTGTTGATTCCCGCTAAAAATTCTTGAAAGTAAAAAGTTAACCAACGATAAAATGCCCCCAATGCTCACTATTGCTGCACCAAGATGATTGGTTATCAGGGTTGTTATCTTACTCGTTTCGATATTGGATAGCCTTACCCAAAACCAAAGCCCCAGGGAGAGCAACGCATATAGGGTAGCTGTGATTGCTGCTTCAACGAAGGCTATGGAATAGGCAACCTGAAAAAAATGCGCAACCACAAGTGCGTGTATGGTGCCAAACATAAGCCACCAACCTATGAATACGATAATCCCTATGCGTTTACCAAAAAACCAGCTATCCATCATTCCAGTAGTTTCGGTCTCAGCCTACGGGTTCTTTCCAACGCTTGCTGAAGTTGCCATTCCTCAATCTCTTTAAAATTTCCCGAGGTAAGCACTTCGGGCACTTTCCAACCGTTGAAATCGGCAGGGCGGGTATATACTGGAGGGGCCAACAGGCTATCCTGAAACGAATCGGTAAGGGCCGAAGTTTCATCGGAGAGCACACCCGGAATCAACCGTACCACGCTATCGGTGATAATGGCGGCAGCCAGCTCCCCCCCCGAAAGGACGTAATCGCCTATGGAAATTTCGCGGGTGACAAGATGCTCGCGCACCCTATGGTCAACGCCTTTGTAGTGTCCACACAGGATTATGATATTCTTCATGGTGCTAATGCCATTGGCCGTTCGCTGCGTGAAAGGCTCTCCGTCGGGAGAGGTGTAAATAATCTCATCATAGTCCCTCTCTGCCTTCAACTTCTCTATCGCCTTGAATATGGGTTCAATCTTCATAACCATTCCGGCATCGGGGCCAAAAGCGTAATCGTCAATCGTTTTGTGCTTATCGGTGGTATAATCGCGCAGGTGATGGATAGCTATTTCTACCAATCCTTTTTGCTGTGCCCTTTTGATAATAGAATGGTTTAGAGGGCTTTCCAGCAGCTCAGGTAAAACGGTGATGATATCTATCCTCATGGCTTGAAACGAATTGTTCCACAAAGGTACAAATAGTGAGGCAATTTTTTAATATCATGACCTTTGAGCCCCTGTGTGTTTAAAAAAAGTGCGGCCAAAAAGCAACCCATATAAATTAAAACTTGTTATTGTCAATTGAACAGGTTTTCATATATTTATCAGCATAAAACAATGCATGAAAAGAATTCTAATCATATCAGAAAAAAACTCATGCCGATCGCAAATGGCTGAAGGATGGCTGCGATACTACGGTAAGGATTCGTTGGAAGTGCATAGTGCAGGCATTATCCCTACCACTCTTGACCCCCATGCCGCATACGCCATGAGCCAGGAGATCATAGATATTTCCGGTTATAAATCGAAAGGCGTTGGGCAATTTTTGGATCAAGAGTTCGATTATATACTCGTTTTATGCGACAATATTGGTGACAAGTTGGCTGATTTTAAGGGGAATCATCAGATTTATGAGTTCCCCTTCCCAGATGTTGCATCAATGAATTTGTCGGATGAGGAAAAAGGTAAGGCCTACGCACAGTTAAGGGATGAATTGGAAAATTTTTGCTTCGACTTCGTACATCAAAAAATCAAAGCCCTGATTTGAAATACTTTAGTATTTGTACCTAATAGATATGGAGAAAAATTTGTATTTTTTTAAAAAAGTTTGAGGCGAGATATTGTTTTGCACATTTTTTGCTTAAAACATGACCCGTAAACACTAACCATATCCACAAATCAAACAATAAAATTATGAAAAAGTACATCTATTTTGCAATGGCCATGCTATTGGCCGGTTCATTTACCTCTTGTACGGAAGAGGGGCCTGAAGATGAGGGGAATGTTATCATTGTTGGTCAAAACGTTGAAACCCCAACTACTTGGCTCAGCTCAAAAACTTATGTGGTTGAGAGAGCCATCTATGTTGATGCCAATCTCACCATCGAACCGGGTACGGTAATAAAGTTCAAATCCGGTTCATCGCTCTCATTCGGATACTACGAAAACATGACACTAACAGCCAATGGAACAGAGGATAAACCCATTGTTTTTACCTCTTTTTCGGCCAATCCTGCCCCCGGTGCCTGGGAAGGTTTATGGTTTTATGGCAATGCTCTGTCCAATTCTTCCATGGCCTACTGCCAGGTTATGTATGCCGGACAGAATGATTACCCTGCTCTGAATTTTGACGGTAAGATAAAATTTAACAACTGCACGGTTAGTAAAAACAAGAAGAATGGCATATACAGCGTTGAAGGTTTTGTAGAATTCAATGGTAACACCATTGAGGATCAGGGGGCATTTCCCATTGACATTGCCAGCGCAGCCGTACATACCCTAGGGATTAACAATGCCATCACCTGCGAATCGGGTTATGGAATACGTGTGAGGGAAGGATCCCTCGATGGAGCTACTCCCATTACATGGAAAAAGCAAACCGTTCCATACTACATAGTGGATGCCATTTATGTTGACCAAAGCCTTACTATAGATCCCGGAACAATCCTGAAATTTCAAGCTGGCGGCAGCCTGTCAATAGGCTATTACCAAGTGCTAACTTTTAATGCCCTGGGTACAGAAACTGAGAAGATTATTTTTACCTCGGCAGCGGCTACTCCTTCCCCGGGAGCCTGGGAAGGTTTGTTTTTTTACGAGAACGTTACCGCTAATTCTAAAATGAAGTACTGTGTAGTGGAATATGCCGGAAAGGACAATGACAATGCGAATATTTCACTTTACTACGTTAATGGCCTTACCATCGAGAATTGTACCATTCGAAAATCAAGCGGATATGGTTTATTCTCGTGGAGAAGTACATGGAATAATATCGACAACACATTTGAAGATAATGCCCTGGGGGATATAAGCACGCACGACTAATATCAACAGCAGTTTTTTGGTTTGGACCTCAGAGGGCTGGCCTCTGAGGTTTTTTTATATCAATGCCATAGAATGGAATCAGTATAAATTACGGTTTTCAACACAAAAGTGAATCTTGATTTAAGACATTTACTATTTTTCGGGAAAATTTTTCTCAATGAAAAAGTTGATAACCCTCTTAACGCCCCCTGACCACTGGAAGTTTCCGGTCATTATCGTTTTAGGCATATTCTTTGGACTTGGGGCATATTCATTCCACATTTCCAGGGCACCTTCCTACCTTTCGGATAAGCCCGAAACCTGTATCAACTGCCACATTATGGCTCCTGAGTATTCGACATGGAGCCATAGTGCCCACCGCGAGTACACAAATTGCAACGATTGCCATGTGCCGCATAACAATGTGGCAAACCACTACTTTTTTAAAGCTAAGGATGGATTGAGGCATGCCACTGTCTTTACCCTGAGGGGAGAGCCGCAGGTTATTAAAATTAAGGAGGATGGAGCAAATGCCGTGCAGAATAACTGCATACGATGCCACGAGGATTTGATTGTTGATTCCAAGTTGATGCGTCCTGAGTATTCACAAAATCATCTTCGAAAGGAACGAAAATGCTGGGAGTGTCACAAGGAAACACCGCATGGGAAGGTGAAGGGGTTGTCGTCAACGCCTAATGCCTTGGTCCCCTTGTTGGATAGCCCTGTACCCGATTGGTTGAAAAAGCTGACCAATTAAAAAATGCCATAGATCAATAGAAGTGAAACGAAACCAAACTTTTATCTAAATACAATGAAACCAATAGGAGAATTGATTAAGCAAAAGCCCTGGATTGGGTGGTTGACTTTTTTTGGTACTATCATAGTCGTTTTTTTCCTTGGCCTGCTGGCATCGAGCATTATTGAACGCCGCGCCGAGGCAGTTTTTGCCTACACGCCTCAGGTGGAATACGACCAGATGGAACCGAGGCTCGAAATATGGGGCATGAACTACCCTCGCGAGTACCAAACGTACCTAAAAACGGCCGATACCACGTTCCGTAGTAAGTACAATGGTGCTGCCATGGTGAATATGCTTGAGAAGGCACCCGAACTTGTTATCCTGTGGGCGGGTTACGCGTTTTCTATCGATTACAATCAGGGCCGTGGGCACATGCATGCCATTGATGATGTTCGTAATACTTTGCGTACCGGTTCACCCATGACCCCCGAAGAGGGCCCCCAGCCGGGTACCTGCTGGACATGCAAAAGCCCTGATGTGCCTCGTATGATGAATCAGATTGGGATTGCAGAATTTTACAGCTCTACCCTTGCTAAACTGGGACCGGAGATTGTAAATCCCATTGGCTGTGCCGATTGCCACAATGCCACCACGCAAGCCCTGCAGATTAGCCGCCCCGGTTTGATTGAAGCCTTTCAGCGACAGGGGAAGGATATTAACAAGGCAACCCATCAGGAGATGAGGTCGCTGGTGTGCGCCCAGTGCCATGTGGAATACTACTTTAAGGGCGATGGCAAGTATTTAACCCTCCCCTGGGATAAAGGTTTTACCGTGGAGGAGATGGAGGCCTATTACGACGAGTATGCCTTTGCCGATTGGACTCACAAGTTGAGCCGCGCTCCCATGATTAAGGCACAACACCCCGATTACGAGCTCTATCGCTTTGGAATTCATTACGACCGTGGAGTATCTTGTGCCGATTGCCATATGCCATATAAGAGTGAAGGCGGGGTTAAGTTTACCAATCACCATATACAAAGCCCCCTGAATAATATTGAAAACTCCTGTAAGGTCTGCCATCGCGAGGAAACCGATGAGTTGATAAGAAATGTTTACCAAAGGCAGGATGCCATTTATCAAACCCGTACCCTGCTCGAAAAAGCTTTGGCCAAAGCGCATATCGAAGCCAAGTTTGCATGGGAAAAGGGAGCCACTGAGAAGCAAATGGCCCCTGTACTAAAATTGATTCGCGCAGCACAATGGCGGTGGGACTACATGGCTGCCAGCCATGGTGCCTCGTTCCATGCTCCCGTTGAAAGTGCCAGGGTTGTAAGCCTTGGACTTGAAAAGGTGCAGGAAGCAAGGGTGGAGATTGCACGCATATTGGCATCGTTGGGCTACACCCAGCCGGTTCCCATGCCCGATATATCCACAAAGGCAAAAGCACAGGCATACATAGGCCTTGACATGAAAGAATTGAGAAAGAAAAAGGCCGGTTTCCTTGAGAAGATTGTTCCGGAGTGGATAAGAATAGCCAAAGAGCGTGAGGCCCAATATCCTATAAATAAACTTTAATCGGCTTTAGAAAAAATTTAAACTAAAATTAAACTATTTTCTGTTTTACATTCTAACAGTTATTCATGGTTAATTTTGGTTTGTGTTAACACTGCCCCTTGCAAAACGCAAGGGGCTTTCTTTTTTTTACTCTTTAGTATAAATCACTGCATGGTTTAACTATTTGTTACCATCATCCATTATTCTAAATTCTTTTTGAAGAAGGCTGGGTGAAAGCGAGAATGAATAAAAAGTTGAATCACCTCAATAACAACTACGGCAATTTTTGAGTATTTTTGCCGTATGGTTAAAGCGTTGAAATATCTGTTAGTTGTCCTATCGATAATCCTTTCTGTATTCGGAAACTACAGTGCAAGGAACGATGTTGGGCAAATGCCGGCAACCCGTTGTGATAGTGAAGCGGGGCGTACGTTTTTCATAGATAACAGCCTTAACCCTTTCTGCATTCTGCATAGGAATGAGGATATCAGCTCATCTGCACATACAAGCGTAAAAACGAACCATAGCAGGGAACTGTTCAACTTCGCATGTGATTACACCCATTTAACCCCCGGTACTTTTGCCTTTTATCTCCTCTCAGAAAGGATACAGTATATAAACAGCTACCTGCGGTTAATACTATTCCCCTTCCACTTCTTCTTTTAACCCTACCAGTTTGCCCTTCGGGCAACGCTTTATTCGCCTTTGAGTGTATTATCCGCTTGTTGATGATTTCAACAAGCTACCATTCACAACTTAATAACTAACAACATGGATTTTGGAACATTGCTAATCGGCATTGGCGCTGTGGCCGTAATGATAGTACCCATAATATTGATTCAGATTTCGAACAAGCGTAAAGCAACAAAAAAACTGGAAGGATTGCTAAATCATGCCCGATTGTCGGGTATTAACGTAACCAGTTACGACATATGGAACGAGAAGTTAATAGGACTTGATGGTAATAGTAAGAAGCTGATTCTTTTCAGCAGTATCAATGACCAATCGACATTGAAGGTTTATAACCTGAGCGAATACCAAAGTTGTTCTGTAAAGGTTGATAGAAAGGGCAGCAAATCGAAGGATAACCCTAACCTGCCCATTGAGCGAATCAGCCTGAATCTCAAAACGAACAACCCCAATGGAGTTGATGAGTCAGTCAGTTTCTACGATGCTACCCTTAACATGACGGTGAACAACGAGTTGGCACTGGCCGAAAAGTGGGAGAAGGTTGTTAAGACAAACCTTACGAAGTAAGCCCATAATTCATATTTGAAGCCATTCCAAAGCAATGCCATTGGAATGGCTTCATTTTTTTGCACAATTCAAGTATTTGAGAACTCGCTCAGCTGATCTATTCGATTAATCAGATATCTCAATTTTTCGCATTGCAGTCGGGGTCAATCTTTTTGGTTTCCACCTGAAAGGTTGTGTGGTTTATGCCAAATTTATGGTCAAGCTCCTTTTGCAATTTTTGAATGAATACATCATTGGCCCCTTCAGGCATAACCAGATGGACTGTCAATGAAACCTGTGTGGTGCTAATGGCCCAGATATGTAGGTCGTGTATGCCTTCAACCCCTTCTTGCGTGAGCAAGAATTCCCTCACCCTCTCTATGTCGATATGCTTGGGGACGGCATCCAGGGCAAGATTAACCGAATCTACAAACAGGTGCCATGTACCCAGCATGATTACCACAACGATTAACAGGCTGGTGACGGGGTCAATCCACACTTTCCCTGTGATGCTAATGAGCAATCCTGCTATTACCACTCCCAGCGAAACGGCTGCATCGGCTACCATGTGCAGGAAGGCCCCCCTGATGTTGAGGTCTTTTTTCTGTCCTTTGAAAAAGAGCAGCGCCGTGAAGGTATTGATAGCTATCCCAATTCCGGCAACGATCATTACCTGTTTTCCTCCCACAGGCTGTGGGTTGGCAAATTTGCCTATGGCATCCCATGCAATTACGGCCACTGCTCCAAAAAGGAGTAGCGCATTCAGCATGGATACCAGGATGGTGGTTTTTCTCAAACCGTAGGTGTACTTACCCTTGGGTTTAAGGGTGGACATCCACGCTGCAGCCCATGCAAAGCCCAATCCCAGCACATCGCTGGCATTGTGCCCCGCATCGGCTATCAAAGCCGATGAATTGGCTATGACACCGTAAAATAGCTCCACTGCCACAAATGCAAGGTTGAGCCCTATGCCAATGGCAAACGCTTTCCCGTGTTTGATCGGGTTGCTGTCCGAAAGATTATGCGCGTGGATATGTGTCATAAAGCAAAAATAGATACAACTGTGGAATATATCATTAAGGATCAGGATTGACTTAAACCCGTTATCAACAAACGTATAAAGAAAAGATTAGTTCACATGGCGATTGGGTTTTAAGTTCATCCGTATATGATTTTTCATGCATATGCTTTGCCTTCAATGCGAAAAAATTGAAAGCGATATGGTGGAATTTTCTTTTAACCATTAAAAATTCCATTCATGAGAAAATGGAAGACTAAAAAATATTTAACTCACTATCTTTGTTATGTTTTTTCAGCTATGGTTAACCGATAGGTAATGTCCGGCGGTAGTATTTACAGTATTTAGAGTTAATATGCCCATGAGGCATTAAATTTTTTAATATCAAATAGTTTATGGCAATCAATATTAAAAACGTTTTTAGGCCTAAACTCTTCACCGTTTTCCGTGAAGGCTATACCAAGAAGCAGCTACAAAGCGATTTATTGGCAGGTATAATTGTGGGCATTGTGGCTCTGCCGTTAGCCATTGCCTTTGCCATAGCATCTGGCGTTTCGCCCGAGAAGGGCTTGATTACGGCTATTGTTGCCGGATTCCTGATTTCATTCCTGGGGGGAAGCCGTGTTCAAATCGGTGGCCCTACAGGTGCATTTGTGGTCATTGTTTTCGGGGTGGTGTCGCAGTATGGCATTGAAGGGTTAATCGTTTCCACCTTTTTGGCCGGATTGATGCTCATTGCCTTTGGGGTTCTTCGTTTGGGAACCATCATAGAGTTTATTCCCCACCCGCTTACCGTTGGGTTTACCAGCGGTATTGCGCTTATCATCTTTTCCTCTCAGATAAAAGAGTTCTTTGGTTTGACCATTGTCGACGTGCCATCGGGTTTTATCGACAAGTGGGGGGTGTATCTTAGCCATTTGAACACCACTAATTTCTATGCCCTGGGAGTGGCCGTGGGAACAGTTCTTATAATCGTTTACTCCAAACGTATAATCAAACTTATTCCGGGATCGTTTGTGGCCATCATCATAATGACCATTATTCCTGCCATTTTTAAGTTGCCGGTCAATACCATCGGTTCGGTGTTTGGGGATTTGCCCAATACCTTTGAGGTGAATATTCCCTCCATTAACATAGCCAATATCAGGCATTACATTGCTCCGGCCTTTACCATAGCCCTGCTGGGTGCCATTGAATCTCTCCTTTCGGCTGTGGTAGCCGATGGTATGATTAGCGGAAAGCACCGTTCCAATACCGAACTTATTGCACAGGGTATAGCCAACGTGGCATCGTCGATTTTTGGGGGGATACCGGCCACAGGAGCCATTGCCCGTACGGCCACCAACGTTAAGAATGGAGGGCGTACCCCTGTTGCCGGCGTGGTGCACTCCATAACGCTGCTGCTCATCGTTCTGTTTTTCGGTAAATGGGCTGTGCAGATTCCGCTGGCATGCCTTGCCGGAATTCTTGTGGTGGTAGCATATAACATGAGCGAATGGAGATCGTTCCTAGCCATTCTCCGGGGCTCGCGCTACGATATGGTGGTGCTGCTCACCACATTCCTTCTTACGGTGCTGGTTGACCTTACGGTAGCCATTCAAATCGGGATGGTGCTTGCAGCATTGCTGTTCATGCAGCGTATGTCCAAGGCCAGCGAGGTAATTGCCGTGGAAAGCGATATGGATACTCTTGAGGATTACTCCGATTTGCCCAAGGGGGTTGAGATTTATGAGATTAATGGACCATTCTTCTTTGCAGCGTCGCAGAAATATAGAGAAACCCTTAAAAACTTCGGTAAGAAGGCCGATGTGCTCATTCTGCGAATGCGAAATGTTCCTTTTATCGATTCCACAGGGATTCACAACTTCCGCGAAACCATAAAGTTTTTGCAAGCCATTGACGTAAAGCTAATCCTGTCGGG
>JAKQEF010000032.1 GCA_029558675.1 Bacteroidota bacterium
CACGTAATAACCGATAACCTAGATTCAGCGGATATGCTGGAAGGGGATGAGTAACCATGGCAAACGAAGCATTAAAACTTTATAACTTTTATCGCAGGTATAAATGGACTGCAGAGGATTTTGAAGGCTGGCAAGGTGGGATGGTAGACCACAGCCGTGGGATGTTTGAAGGTCTATTCGGCGGCGCGGTGTTGGAAGGATTCGCTCCCACCCTTGCGGGTGGACTTGATATTGACGTTTCGGCTGGCATTGCTTCGGGGCCAACTGGTTTTTTGAACGTAGTTACAGCCGTATCTAGTTTATCACTAACGGCCCCATCGGCTGATTTTGAGCGCGCTTTGGTTGTGGTTAGACCAAACCTTACCCCAACGGACATGATAACAAAGCCAACTGATGTGAATACAACCGTTTCTTTAACAACTGAACAACGATCCGAAGTCGCCATCATACGTGGATCTCCCGCATCAAGCCCCGCATATCCAGCGACAGAAGCAAATGATGTAATTCTATTCGGCGTGCGACTTGAGGCTGGCCAAGTAACGCTTGCAGAGGTTGACCTTGATTTTGAGGTTCGGGATTTACCCGGCAAAAATTCAAACTTTCAGCAAGATATGGCGAAGTTTGACGACAGACTAAGGCCGTATCGTTACGGCAATGAAACGGTTGGGCTTAAGCCATCTCAGTTATCGGCTCCATTCGGGCGGGTGTTTTCATACGTTCAAGCCATAAGCCCATCCATATTTCCAAAAGATTCGGGCGGTGAATATAATCACTCTGATACATTTTTAAACATGACTACCGGCGCAATAACTGGCGGGGATGAGGCAAGCGTTAATTTTACCCCCACAATTCCAAGCGCAGGTAACGCAATTGTCGCTTGTATTGGCATAAATACGGACGATGAAATCGAAGTGTCTTACGGCAATACAGGAAATAGAACGGAATGTCTGGACGCGATAAAGAACCAGAAAACAACCGGCAATGGCTCGGTTCAGTTACCTTTGTATTCAAAGCCAATTGCGTTTGTTATTTGTTTTTCGGACGACGGCGCAAATATAACTGAAATAGATGTTATTGATTGTCGCGGCGTTACTGGATTTGTGCAAAACTCAAGCGGAATTGCTTCAAACGGCATAACAACACCCGGATCTTTCCCGCTCACGTTAGATGAAACGTATGATGGAAAGGTTATTTTTGTTGACACAACGGCATCTGCAAAAACAATCTATACACCAACGCCAACACCTGATTTTAAATTTACTATCGTCGATATCGGCGGTTATTTATCGACTAATAAGGTGTCACTTACCGCTTTCGGCGGTATTATTAAAATTCAAGGGCTTAAAGGGCTTGCTGCGACATATGAGCTAGCGAGTGATTATGGATCATGGACGTTTATGAGTGATGGCACTGATTGGTTTTTAATTTAAAAGGGAATAGACATGGGAAAAAATATTGTTAGAAAAATTATCGATTGCGGTGGTTCAGAGACATGGCGATGCCCCGGTGGAGTTACAAAAATAAAGGCATCAGTTTATGCAAAGCACCATGAAATAATTTCAGCCGCACCTTTAGCGGGAAGTTTTTCTTTTCTTGATATAAGTAAACAAGCCTATGGCATTGGTAGAAATGATAACTTTAACCTTGGGGATGGGACAAGCGTTCCAAAATCATCGCCCGTTGCTGTTACGGGGTCTCAAGCATTTATCTCATTATCTATGAGGCAATCGGGTAATTTATTTTTAAAATCCAATGGCGAAGCATATTCGTGCGGCAGTGGTGCATATGGCCAATTGGGAGATGGCTCAATTGTTTCTAAATCAACTCCGGTTCTCGTTTTGGGCGGTTTAAAATTTAAAAAAATATCAAGCGGCAGTGAGCATAGTTTAGCTTTGACATACGATGGAAAACTTTATGCGTGGGGATATAATGGTGTTTATAATTTGGGTGACGGTACAAACGTAATGAAATCATCCCCAGTGTTGGTTTTGGGTTTTAATAGTTGGGGCGGTGATATTTCAGCTTCGTATAATTATAATATCGCTTTAGATTCTGGCGGGTACGCTTGGGGATGGGGTGCAAACAATGCTGGACAATTAGGGTTAGGTGACACAACAACGCGATCCTCACCGGAATTAGTTTTGGGTTTTAATTCATTTAAAAGCATAAGCGCAGGACAAACCCACGCCATTGGAGTGACAAAAGACGGCAACGCTTTCGCTTGGGGTTCAAATAACAATGGCCAACTTGGCGATGGGACGGTTGCAGCAAAATCCTCACCCGTACCGGTTTTGGGTGGGATTAAATGGAAAAAAATATCCTGCGGAAATAACTTTAATATCGGATTAACAACGGATGGCATTTTGTATGGATGGGGGGTAAATGCCAACGGTCAATTGGGGCTGGGCGATGTAACGCCAAGATCATCTCCGGTAGTAATCACGGGGGTTACGGGGTTTTACAGTATTGTCTCAAATATAGAGTGTTTTGTATCATCATATTGTGTTTCTGTTGCTGGTGATCTTTACGCTTGGGGGGTAAATGCCAACGGTCAATTGGGGCTGGGCGATGTAACGCCAAGATCATCTCCGGTTTTGGTTTTAGGATTAAAGCATATTTTTTCAGCAACCGAATATCTTTTATCTGAAATGATGATTGACGTTGTCCCCGGAAATTATTATGCCTTAAGCGTAAACAATAAAAACACGTATTTTGGGACTTATCCATTATATGGCGATACGTACATACCGCATTACTTAGTTTTAGAATATGAGGCTTGAATGGACTTAGTTAAAGATAGGGTTGTGTTACCTGCAAACCAATTACCGTCCTTTAAAGTAAGTGAAGCAATGAATAGGGGAGCCAGCGATTGCTGGCTTTTCTATTGTTGGGGCGGACTGGGCGATCAGGTATGCAGCGAGCCAACCATAAGGTGGGCGCATAAAAACCTGCCTTGGAAACGGTTTGGAATTGTCACCGATTCGCAGGATGTTTTTAATCATATTGATTGTGAAAAATTCTCAACTTCTGAATTAAGGGATTTGGTTGAATCAGGCGACTGGTATTTATGCCCAACGATATTCGATCCTAAAAGCCTATCGTGGGAATTTTTTTCT
>JAKQEF010000039.1 GCA_029558675.1 Bacteroidota bacterium
AAAAATTTCATGTACTTTTGAACGATTACGCCATACAGAGGTCATTTTATTGTAACCAATCGAATCTCTTGAAGCAGTGAGAATAACCTTTTTAGGAACCGGAACATCACAAGGTGTCCCTGTAATTACCTGCCCTTGTCAGGTCTGCCATTCGGAAGATCCACGCGACCGAAGGTTGCGAACCTCAGCACTGATAGAGCATAACGGAAGCACGGTGCTTATTGATGCAGGGCCCGACTTTCGTCAGCAAATGCTCACGGCCAATGTTATGAATCTGGATGCCATCCTTGTTACACACGAACACCGTGATCATATTGCCGGGCTCGACGATATCCGTGCTTTCAACTACTTTTTGAACCGACCCATGGATATATGGGCAGAACCAAGGGTGCATACAGCCATTAAGAATATTTTCGGATACGTATTCAGTGAGGATAAGTACCCAGGCTCTCCCGAAATGAATTTACATGTCATCGACGGCAGGTCGTTCAGGGTAAATAGTATAGACGTACTACCCATTAGGGTTATGCATCACAAAATGCCGGTATATGGGTTTCGCATCGACGATCTGACGTACATTACTGATGCCAATGGCATTGCCGACGAGGAAAAGGAGAAAATGGCCGGAACAAGTTGCCTTATTGTTAATGCCCTCAGGCAGAGGAAGCATTTATCGCATTTTTCACTCCGTGAAGCCCTTGACCTGATTGCCGAAGTTAAACCACAACAGGCGTACATAACCCATATAAGCCACCAGATGGGGCTTCATGCTGAGGTTCAAAAGGAATTGCCGCAAAATGTTTTTTTGGCATACGATGGGCTCACCGTTGATCTATAATCTTTTGCCCTTTTGGGTAGCAAGAGTGTTCACTATGGCAGAACATTGAAAACAGCACCATGAGGTACATCAATTTTCATACACATTTGCATTCAATGATCGACAATACCGTTGAGGTAAAAAGTTTAACCACAACCGATATTGCCCAAATTGAAGCTGATAAACTTTATACCGTTGGCATTCATCCCTGGTATGCCCATCAGGGTAATATGGAGGAACAATTGAGCATTTTAAAAACCATTTCTTTACAACCCAACGTCATAGGGATTGGCGAAATAGGGCTTGACAAATTGCGAGGCCCTGCGCTTGATGTTCAAAAACGTGTGTTAGCCGAGCAGTTGGTCATTGCCCAAGCTGTGAACAAACCGGTAATTATCCACTGTGTAAAAGCATGGGATGACCTGGTTAGAATGAAAAAGGGTTTTGATACCGATACTCTTCAGTGGGCCATTCATGGGTTCAGGGGCAATGCCCGTCAGGCTTTGCAGCTGGTTAAACTGGGGTTTTACCTCTCGTTTGGGCACCACATCCTCGATAGCCAAAGCAAAGCGTTGGAATCATTGGAAGCCATACCACTCAACCGCCTTTTCCTTGAAACCGATGATTCGGGCGCTACAATTGCCGATTTATACAACCATGCTGCGCAGAGGGTAAACAAAACACCTGGCGATTTGGCCCGGATAATTGAGGCTAATTTTAATGATTTCTTCAACCGTTAGTAAGCTATTCGCCGATTATCTTCACCAATACCCGCTTCCGTCGTTTTCCATCGAACTCGCCGTAGAAAATTTGCTCCCAGGGACCAAAATCCAGCCTCCCCTCGGTAATGGCCACCACCACCTCGCGCCCCATGATGGTGCGCTTCAAATGGGCATCGGCATTATCCTCAAAGCCATTGTGCTTATACTGCGAATAGGGTTTTTCGGGGGCCAACTTCTCCAGCCAAACCTCAAAATCGTGGTGCAGCCCCGATTCATCGTCATTAATAAAAACGCTCGAGGTGATGTGCTTGGCGTTAACCAGCAGAAGCCCTTCCTGCACACCACTCTCCTTGAGGCACTGCATTACTGAAGGGGTAATGTTTATCAACTCACGCCTCCTGCTGGTCTCGAACCACAACTCCTTCCGAAAACTCTTCATATCCAATGGGTAATACTTGATTTCAAAATTTTATGATGGACCCTACAAATTCATCTCCTTGATAATCCCTTCAATCTTCGCATCCAGCTTTTTCAACACTATCTCGTACTCGGCCGGCGATTTGATTTGCCCCTTAACCCCAAAGTAAAACTTAATCTTTGGCTCGGTACCCGAGGGCCGGATTGAAATCCGGGTACTGTCCTCGGTTATAAATTGAAGAACATCCGACTTGGGTAGATTGATGGCCTCCAACGTCCCTTTGGCAATATTTTGAGTTTGCTGCTTTTTAAAGTCATGCACCACCTTTACAGGCGATCCTCCAATCGTTTTAGGGGGATTGGAACGAAATCTTTCCATCATGGCACTGATCTCTTCGGCTCCCTCTTTACCTTTTTTTGTAACCGAAATAAGATGCTCCTTGTAAAGGCCAAACTTAAGGTAAACCTCAATGAGCAGTTGATACAGGGTTTTACCCTGATCCTTTGCCCATGCTGCAATCTCTGAAAACAGTGCGCAACAGAGTATGGCATCCTTATCGCGCGAATTAGTACCCGCAAGGTATCCATAGCTCTCCTCGCCTCCGCCTATGAATGTTTTGGTGCCTTCCAGCTTCCTGATTATTTCTGCAATGTACTTAAATCCCGTTAACACTTCAAAACACTCAACGCCAAACTCCTTGGCCATGTCGGCAAGCAGGTCGGTTGTGACGATGGTTTTTACAATATATTCTTTACCCTTGATCATTCCCTTCTCTTTCCACTTGGTGAGCAGGTAAAAGATAAGCAGCGTTGCAGCCTGGTTGCCATTGAGCAGAATATATTTCCCAAGGTGATTTTTTATGCCGAGCCCCACCCTATCGCCATCGGGATCGGTTCCCATAACGATATCCGCGTCAATCTTCTCGGCTTTTTTAATGGCCAGCATCAGGGCCGATCCCTCCTCGGGGTTTGGCGATTCGACCGTGGGGAAATTCCCGTCAATCACATTCTGCTGGGCAATGGTGGTCACCGTTGCAAAACCAAACTTATGCAGCAGCTTGGGAACAAGCTTCACTCCCGTGCCATGGATGGGCGTATAAACTATTTTCAGATTACGGTGTTTGAGATTGATCTCCGGCGACAACGACATGGAAGCCAATGTGTTCAGGTATATTTCATCGGTTTCGGTTCCAATAATCTTGATGAGATTATCATCGCCATCAAACTTCACTTCGGAAACCGAAGAGATTTTTTGCACCTCTTTGATGATATTGATATCGTGAGGCGGTACAATCTGTGCACCATCCTCCCAATAAACCTTAAATCCATTGTACTCCTTGGGATTGTGAGATGCAGTAATCACAATACCGCTATGGCACTTGAAAGTGCGAATGGTAAAGCTCAGCTGCGGAACAGGGCGCAAAGCTTCAAAAAGGTACACTTTAATTCCATTTGCGCTCATGATCTGCGCCGATGTTTTGGCAAATTCCATGCTGTTGTTCCGCGAGTCGAAAGCAATGGCCACGCGAATCTCGGGCAGGTACGAGAATTGCTTCAACAAGTAGTTGGCCAAGCCCTGAGTTGCCATTCCCAGAGTGTACCTATTCATACGGTTTGTGCCCACTCCCATGATTCCTCTCAACCCACCGGTGCCAAACTCCAAATCCCTGTAAAAGGCATCAACCAGCCCTTTGGGGTTGGTCTCCATAAGTTTTTTCACCTCATCCCGGGTATGCTTATCAAATTCAGGCTGTAACCACTGCTCAGCCTTTTTCTGGATCAATGCATCAACTTCAGAATTTTTCATAGTGGTAAATTTTGTGGTTAGATACTGCTACATCTCTTCTTTTTGCTTTAATGCAGTTAAACACTTCAGCAGGCTTTCTTTCCAATGTGGAATGCGAATTCCATACACTTCCTTCACCTTGCGTTTATTAAAAACGCTATAAGGGGGACGATTGGCTGCCAAAGGATACTCGCTGGTTAAGATAGGAATAATTTTGCATTTAAGATCATAGAACGATACGATTTCTAACGCAAAATCGTACCAACTGCATACACCCTCGTTGGAGTAGTGGTATATACCGGGGATAAATTTATTCTTGCCCATTTCCACGATGTCAACGAGGGCTTGGGCCAAATCGTGCGCCCAGGTAGGGCAGCCTATCTGATCGTACACAACCCTCAATTCGGGCAGGGTGCCGCCCTTCGAAATAATAGTTTTAACAAAGTTTTTACCATAAACGGAGTAAAGCCACGACGTTCTAATGACCATCGCATTTCCCGACTTCAAAACCTCCTTCTCGCCCTCATACTTCGATGACCCGTAAACCGAAGCGGGTTCGGGAGAATCATCCTCATCGTAGGGTTTCCACGTCATGCCGTTGAAAACGTAGTCGGTTGAAATGTGTATCAATTTAAAACCTTCACTATCCGCCGCAGCGGAAAGGATTGCCGGAGCATCGATATTCAGGCGATTGGCATTCTCTACATCCTCTTCAGCCTTATCGACAGCCGTATAGGCTGCACAATTAATTAAATAATCAGGCTTATAGCTCAGAAAGAAAGATTTTACGGCTTCGGCATCAGTAATGTCCAGCGTATCAACATCGGTAAACAGAAAATTTAACTTGGGGTGCTGTTGAGCCAGACGCTGTATCTCAGTACCCAGCTGTCCATTAGCCCCGGTTATAAGTACCTTTATTTGGTCCATCTTGACATGGCATTAATAAACAACTATTCAGATCGGTGTGAAAAAGAGCAAATCCATGGCTGCGCTATCTTAAACGCTGTCTAATTACATGATTCTAACTCGAAGTGCTGCATATACTCTTGCATTCCGCATCAGCTATTCTTTAGCAAATCTTTAAAATAATCAATGGTTTTAATAAGTCCATCACGAAGTTGGATACGGGGCTCCCAACCATTGAGTAATTTTTTGGCCAAGGCTATATCGGGACGTCTCTGTATGGGGTCATCCACTGGCAAACTTTGGTACGAAATCTTTGATGAACTTCCCGTTAGCTCCAGCACCAGGTTGGCCAACTCCAGAATGGAGAACTCGTTGGGATTCCCCAGGTTCACTGGTCCTGTTACGCCATTGTTTGTATTCATTAACCTAATCAGGGCCTCGACCAAATCGTCAACATACATAAAGCTTCGCGTCTGCGTTCCCCGTCCGTATATGGTAATATCCTGTTTTTCAATGGCCTGAACGATAAAATTCGATACTACCCTTCCATCGTTGGGGTGCATCCTCGGTCCATACGTATTAAAAATTCTGGCAATTTTGATATCCACATCGTTCTGATCGTGGTAATTCACAAAAAGCGTTTCTGCACAGCGTTTCCCCTCGTCATAGCACGATCGAGGGCCAATGGGATTAACATTGCCCCAGTAGCTCTCGGGCTGAGGGTGTATCTCAGGGTCGCCATACACCTCGCTTGTGGAGGCCTGAAGGATTTTTGCCTTCAGCCTTTTGGCCAGGCCCAACATGTTTATGGCCCCCATTACCGAAGTTTTAACGGTTTTAATGGCATTATACTGATAATGAATGGGCGAAGCTGGACAAGCAAGATTATATATCTCGTCAACCTCAATGAAAATGGGCGTGGTAACATCGTGCCTGACCAACTCGAAGTATGGATTTTTGAGCAGATGGACAATGTTGGACTTGCTGCCCGTAAAAAAATTATCCAGGCAAATCACATCGTTGCCTTCGTTGAGCAACCGTTCACAAAGGTGCGAGCCTAAAAATCCTGCACCGCCTGTTACAAGTATTCGCTTCATTTGATGCTTTTATGGTAAAAAAAGAATCTCAGCCCCATAAGGGGCTAGATGCCAAATTTCGTTTGGCTCAAAGATAAGTTATTCAACCCTAAAACGGAAAGCAAAAAATTTTATTTCGACGTTTCGCCAAAGCGCATTCCGAAACCAAAACACATCTGCTTCTCTATCTACAATATTCAAAGCATCCGAAGTTGAAGCATAACGCGTAAAACAAAAATAATCATCTTTTTTTCCTATAAATGATAAAGTTATGTATTTTTGCACTCATATTTTTATTACGTATAATGTCTAACTTATTAATTTTAAACAAGTTTAATGATTAATCAAGAAGAAAACGCTTCAAAAGAAGTATTTGAAGAAAATGAAGGTAAGTATCAGAATGATTCTCAACTAGAGAATGAAGGTACCGAAGCAAAGGGCAACGATGAAACCGAACCCGAAAAGGATGAAGGTCCCATGGAAGACATTGTCGCACCCGTCATCGACAAGGTCGTCAATGTAAAACCCGAAGAATTTGACTGGGAGGCTTACGCACAGGATGAGCCATACTCCAAAGAACAAAAAGCCGAGTTACTTGAGATGTACGACAAGACCCTCTCGTCAGTGGGTGAGGGCGAGGTGGTAGATGGCACCGTAATCGCATTGACCAAACGCGAGGTTGTTATCAACATAGGTTATAAATCCGAAGGGGTTATTAGCCTAAGCGAATTCCGTCACAATCCCGACTTGAAAATAGGCGATGTCGTTGAGGTTTACGTTGAAAACCAGGAGGACAAGCGCGGACAGCTTGTGCTATCGCACAAAAAAGCCCGGTCGCTTCGTTCGTGGGATCGCATAAATCGGGCTTTAGACAAGGATGAAATTATTAAGGGTTACATTAAGTGCCGTACCAAAGGCGGAATGATTGTCGATGTTTTCGGTATCGAGGCCTTCCTGCCCGGATCACAAATTGACGTTAAGCCTATTCGCGACTATGATATCTTTGTTGGCAAGACCATGGAGTTTAAGGTGGTTAAAATTAACCAGGAGTATAAGAACGTAGTGGTTTCGCACAAAGCACTTATTGAAGAGGAACTCGAACAGCAGAAAAAAGAAATTATTGCAAAACTTGAAAAAGGGCAAGTACTCGAGGGAACCGTTAAAAACATTACCAGCTACGGTGTGTTTATCGATTTGGGTGGTGTTGATGGGTTAATCCATATTACCGATTTGTCGTGGGGACGAGTTTCTCATCCCGAAGAAATTGTTGAGCTTGACCAAAAACTCAACGTGGTTATCCTCGATTTCGATGATGCCAAGAAACGGATTGCCCTTGGTCTGAAACAGCTTGCACCACATCCGTGGGATTCTCTCGATACCAACCTGAAAATTGGCGATATAACCAAAGGGAAAGTAGTTGTCATGGCCGATTACGGAGCATTTGTCGAAATAGCTCCAGGGGTTGAAGGATTAATTCATGTTTCGGAGATGTCATGGAGCCAGCACCTTAGAAGTGCCCAGGAATTCATGAAAGTTGGCGATATTGTTGAGGCTCAAATACTCACTCTCGACCGTGAGGAGCGAAAAATGTCGTTGGGTATCAAGCAGCTCAAACCTGATCCATGGGATAAGATCGAAGAAAAATATGCCGTTGGTTCTCGCCAAAGTGCTAAAGTAAGGAATTTTACCTCCTTCGGTGTATTTGTTGAGATTGAAGAAGGAGTGGATGGCCTTATACACATATCAGACCTGAGTTGGACAAAAAAAATTAAGCACCCCGCCGAATTCACTACCGTTGGTGCTGATATCGATGTAGTTGTTTTAGGCATTGATAAGGAAAACAGACGCTTAAGTTTAGGTCACAAACATCTTGAAGAGAATCCATGGGACGTATTCGAAACCATTTTCACCGTCGATTCAATTCATGAGGGCACCATTATCGAAACGTTCGATAAAGGTGCTGTCGTTGCCCTTCCATACGGAGTTGAAGGTTTTGTAACTCCAAAACATCTTGTAAAAGAGGATGGAACGGTAGGAAAAATTGATGAAAAGTTAGAATTTAAAGTCATTGAATTCAACAAATCAGCTAAGCGTATAATCCTCTCGCACAGCAGGGTTTATGAGGATGCCAGGAAGTCGGAAGGCAAAGCCGACAAAAAAAGTAAGACTTCAACCACAGAAAAAGCTGTAAAAAAGTTGAAAGCTAGTTTAGAAAAGACTACCTTAGGGGATATTTCCGAATTGGCTGCCCTGAAAACCGAACTCGAAGAGAATCAGAAGAAAGTAGAGATTCAGGAAAGCAAGAAAGTTAAAGAACCTGCTAAGGCTAAGGTAAAAAAAGAGGAAACGGAGAAGAAAGAAGAGGTAGAAGAACCGGCAAAAAAAGTTGAAGAAAAAAAGACCGCAACCAAAACCAAAACCAAAGCAAAAAAGGAGGAAAGTAAAGTAGAGATTGAGAAGGAAGTGAAGGCCAAACCAAAAACCAAATCCAAAAGCAAAAAAGCAGAAGAGGGCAGCGAACAATCGGATGAGACAGTAAAATAGATGTTAAACCGGTAACTCAAAAATCTGATGGCAATGGAATTTAAGATTAACAAACTTGAGAACTACTCTGTAATAGAGGTTCTCGAAGAAAAATTGGATACCAATATTGCTCCCAGTCTTAAATCGGAGTTGGTGCTCATATCAGGAAACGGTGAAAAAAATATTGTGCTCGACCTTTCGTCGTGCCGATATTGCGACTCATCGGGGTTAAGCGCCATTCTTGTTGCCAACAGGTTATGCAAAAATGCCAATGGCACTTTTGTGCTCACCGGGCTCACCGATGCTGTCGAAAGGCTTATTACCATTTCTCAGCTGGATACAGTTCTTAACATTGCATACTCTCGCAACGAGGCAGCTGAAATAATCAGAAAGGCTGAAAGCGAGAATAAGTAGTGACTTTTTCTTTAACCATTTTAGGCAGCAGCAGTGCGCTGCCCACATCGCAAAGATTTCCTTCCGCTCACGTGCTCAATGCACGTGAGCGGTTGTTTTTAATTGATTGCGCCGAAGGCACACAAATTCAACTACGGCGGTATAAAGCCAAACTCTCTCGCATCAATTCCATTTTCATCTCTCACCTTCATGGCGACCACGTGCTTGGCTTGGTAGGATTAATCTCAACCCTCAACCTTCTTGGGCGAACCAAAGAGTTAGCCATATGCGCCCATGCTCCGCTGGAGCCTATTCTCAGGCAGAATATCAATTTTTTCGTTGATGAACTGATGTTCCCCATACGCTTCATATCCCTCGACACCAAAAGGAAAAATGTTATTTATCAGCAAGGCGATATAGTAGTCGAAAGCATTCCCCTTAAACACCGCATAGCCTCAAATGGCTTCATCATTCGAGAGATCGTGAAATATCCGAATATAAAAAAGGAGTTGATAGAGAAATACTCAATACCCCTTGCCGAAATTAACAGGATAAAACAAGGTGGCGACTTTGAAACCCCTGAAGGGAGAATTATTCCAAATGCAGAGCTAACCTACTATGCCTCCCTGCCACGCTCTTATGCCTACTGCTCCGATACCCGATTTTTCGAAAAGTTGGCACCGATGGTTGAGGGAGTGGACATCCTGTACCACGAAGCCACATTTGGCAACGATATGGAAAAAATGGCCAAGGCCACCGGGCATTCCACTGCAGCGCAGGCAGCCACCATTGCCAAAATGGCCGGAGCAAAAAAGCTGATTATCGGACATTTCTCTTCGAGATACAAAGATGTATCGGTACTTGTTGAGCAAGCCCGGGCCATATTCCCTGAAACCTACCCGGCTAACGATGGTGACATGTTTGACATCCCCATAAAAAAAGGGTGCTAAGAAAAGAATATTAAACAACGCCACACAGTTTTATGATGTAAAAAGCGTAAATTTGCGCACTCATTTTTTTATCACTACCCCATGCGCGATTCGATCGTTATCCTCGATTTTGGCTCACAATATACTCAGTTGATAGCCAAGGGCATTCGCAAACTTAATGTCTATTGCGAAATCGTCCCTTACAATCACATCCCCGAACCCAATCGAAACGTGAAGGGTATTATTCTATCGGGAAGCCCCGCCTGTATTAATGATCCCGGAGCACCCGATTTTCAACTCAACACATTACAAGGGGGCGTGCCGCTTCTGGCCATAGGCTACAGCGCACAACTTCTGGTAAAGAGAGGAGGGGGTGAAGTGAGACAATCGGCAAAGAGGGAATATGGCAAAGCCACCCTTTCCATGTCAAAACACGAAACCCAACTTTTCAAAGGGATTACCCCAAGCACGCAGGTATGGACATCACAGGGCGATGCCATTGTCCAGCTACCCAATGGATTTCGTGCTATAGCCCATACCGATTCAGGAGAAGTGGGTGCATTCAAAATCGATGGTGAGCAAACGTACGGAATACAATTCCATCCCGAGGTTTACCACACCACTGAGGGGTTGGCCATTCTCAAAAATTTTGCGGTGGACATATGCCACTGCTCCCAAGGATGGACGCCCGCCTCTTTTATAGAGGAAACAGTAGCCTTGCTCAAGGCTCAAATTGGCAACGACCGGATGGTTTTAGGCCTTTCGGGAGGGGTTGACAGTTCGGTTACGGCCATGCTTCTGCATCGCACCATTGGCAATAACCTCCATTGCATTTTTGTTGACCACGGTTTACTCCGAAAAAATGAATTTGAGAGTGTTCTGGATTCCTATAAAAGCATGGGCATTAACGTGTTGGGTGTTGATGCCAAGCAAAAGTTTTACCAAGGTTTGCAAGGGATTACCGATCCTGAATTGAAAAGGAAGAGCATTGGCAAAAATTTTATTGAGGTTTTTGAACACGAAGCCAAGAAAATTGAGGGCGTTAAATGGCTGGGACAGGGCACCATATACCCCGATGTGATTGAATCCGTATCGATTAATTCACAGTCAGTTGCTATCAAATCGCATCATAACGTAGGAGGATTGCCCGAGAGGATGAATCTGAAGATTGTGGAACCCCTGCGACTGCTTTTCAAGGACGAGGTCAGGCGTGTTGGCCAAGAAATGGGGCTTGCCCCAATCATCCTAAACCGCCATCCTTTCCCTGGGCCCGGTTTAGGTATTAGAATCATAGGCGAGGTTACCGAGCAAAAAGTCAAAATCTTGCAGGAGGCCGACTCGATATATGTGAATGGACTTCGCGAATACGACCTTTATGGTAAGATATGGCAAGCCGGTGCCATACTCCTGCCTATTCAAACCGTTGGCGTTTCGGGCAATGAGCGTACTTACGAGTATGTAATTGCCCTGCGGGCAGTTACCTCAGTCGATGGCATGACAGCCGACTGGTACCCACTCCCCTACGAGTTCATGTCAAAAATATCAAACGATATCATTGGCAAAGTAAAGGGCATAAACAGAGTGGTTTACGATATAAGTTCAAAACCTCCTGCTACCATCGAATGGGAATAATAGCGACAACATTATCGAAATAAATACGTTACTAATTGAACAATCCGTTTGCGCTTTGCCAACAAATAACTAAAAAAAATCAAACTTAATGTTCCGAAATCGTTTCACCGCCATACTCTTCACCATAGCCATTGTACTTTTCCCTTTTTCAGGGAGTACACAGATTTCATCCAATCTCAGCTTGTTCAAAATCTATCGCTTTCTTCAGTACGTTTCAAGCGACTACGTTGACACTATCAATATAGACAAACTGGTGGAAGAGGCCATCATTGAAGTTTTACAAAATCTCGACCCTCACTCGGTTTACATATCGAAAGAGGATGTAAAGGCAATGAATGAACCCCTCGAAGGCAACTTCGAAGGCATTGGCATTGAATTTAATATATTGAATGACACTCTTTTCGTGGTTAACCCCGTGCCCGGAGGGCCATCGGAAAGGGTGGGCATTATTGCCGGAGACAGGATTATCAATGTTGATAGTAAGCCCATTGCCGGGGTAGGACTGAAAAACTCTGATGTTACAAAAATGCTTCGTGGCAACAAGGGTACAAAAGTAACGGTTCAAATCCTGCGTAAAGGGCTTTCGGAAATTCTTGAATTTACCATTACCCGTGACAAGATTCCTATTTATAGCCTCGATGCGGCCTACATGGTTGAGCCGTACATTGGATACATCAAGTTAAACCGCTTCTCGCTCACCACGGAGGAGGAGTTTTTAGCCGCCCTTAGCAAACTGAAGAAGGAAAAAATGCGCGACCTGATCCTTGATCTACGGGGTAATGGAGGCGGATTTCTAAACGCTGCCGTTGCCCTTTCGGAACAGTTCCTGGACGAGAATAAACTCATCGTTTACACCGAAGGGAGGAATTCGCCACGTTTCGATTTCTTTCCAACCAAAAAAGGTGAATTCAAAAAAGGCAAGTTAATCATCCTTATGGATGAGGGGTCGGCCTCGGCAAGCGAGATTGTTGCCGGAGCTGTACAGGACTGGGACAGAGGGATTATCGTCGGACGACGTTCGTTCGGAAAGGGTTTGGTTCAAAACCAGCTCCCGCTACCCGACGGATCGATGATCAGGCTTACCGTAGCCCGATACCATACTCCTACCGGCAGGGTGATTCAAAAGCCTTACAACATGGGCAAACTGGACAGCTACTACATGGATCTCAGTAGCCGCTATGAAAAGGGAGAGCTTTTCAATCAGGACAGCATCTCTTTTCCCGACTCGCTGAAATTCTACACTCTCCGGAATCAAAAACTCGTGTACGGCGGCGGGGGAATAATGCCCGACCTATTCATTCCTATCGACACCAGCTACTACTCGGACTACTACGGGAAACTGGTGAGAAGAGGAATTATCAACCAGTTCGTTTTATCGTACATCGATGAACAACGCGACTTCCTTAAAAGATCATACCCGAAATTTGATAAGTTTGATAAGTATTTCAATGTGGATAACATTGTTATCAACAAACTTATCGATTACGCCGAGAAGCAGGGAGTGCAATACGATGCCGAAGGCATAAAGACATCAATGGACGAGCTTTCGATACAAATCAAAGGCCTAATAGCCCAGAACCTATTCTCAACCAACTACTATTTTCAGGTAGTAAACAAGGAGAATAAATCGTTGCAAAAAGCTGTAGAGATAATCAACAACTGGGACAGCTATAAGCATCTGGTAAAGGAGTAACCCGCACCCCGATGAAAATCAGCACGGGATTGAATATTGTTGGGCCTTCGTTATTACTCTACTAAAATAATGTACTAATCAATTATTTACCCACATTTTTAATTCATCATTTTTGGTTGCAAGGGCTGTTTGAAGTATTTTTGCAGACGAAAATTTTAAAACACAATTCATTCAATGAAAGAACAAAAGGAATTTATGCAATTCGGTTTTTCCGATGAAACCCTGAAAGCCATTGCAAAAAAAGGATTTGAATCACCAACCCCAATTCAGCAACTGGTCATACCGGTATTAATGAGCGAGAATGTTGATGTCATTGGGCAGGCACAAACAGGAACCGGGAAAACTGCTGCATTTGGGATTCCAATACTGGAGAATTTTTCAACTGACAAGTTGGGCGTAGTAAAAGCTCTCATCCTGGTGCCAACCCGAGAGCTGGCCCTGCAAGTAACCGATGAAATCATATCATTTCGCGGCAAGCGCGATATTGCCATCAGCACGCTTTACGGAGGACAATCCATAGCAGAACAGCAGCGACGTTTACGCAAGGGCATCGACATAGTTGTTGGAACCCCCGGACGCATTCTCGATCTGCTAAAACGTGGCGATCTGAAAGTTGGACATTTGGAGTGGGCTGTGCTCGATGAGGCAGACGAAATGCTTAACATGGGCTTCATAGAAGACATTGAGGAAATTTTAGGCCATACCCCGGAGCAAAAAAGGATGCTACTTTTCTCGGCCACCATGCCCGACAGGATTGTCAACCTGGCCATGAGGTTTATGAAAGACCCGAAAAAATTGATGGTGGGAAAACAGAACCAAACCGTTGACCTGACAGACCAGATCTATTTTGAAGTTAACAAGAACGATAAGTTCGATGCGCTCACCAGGATTATTGATATAGAACCCGAATTCTACGGTTTGGTTTTTTGCAGAACCCGCGTGGATGTCGACGAGCTGGCCACCAAGCTCATCGAAAGGGGCTACTCATGCGAAGGACTGCATGGCGAAATAACTCAGGCTCAGAGGGAAAAGACATTGAAGAGGTTCCGTAACAAGTATATTAATACCCTGGTAGCAACCGACGTTGCAGCGCGAGGCATCGATATATCTGACCTGACCCACGTAATCAACTATAGCCTGCCACAGGATCCCGAGTCGTATATCCATAGGGTTGGACGAACCGGAAGAGCCGGCAAAGAGGGCACTGCCATCACATTTATTACCCCCGATGAGTACAGAAGGTTCCTCTACTTCCAAAAATTCATGAAATCGAACATCCGTAAGGAGATGTTGCCCGAAGCACAGGATATTATTGAAATGAAAAAAGCCAAGATACGGGAAGATCTTCAAACCATAATTGCCAACAAAACCTACGTTGATTACCTGGAAATGGCGGGAAATATTCTCGACACGAATAGCCCCGAAATATCGTTGGCCGCATTGCTGCGCATGGCATTTAAAAATCAGCTCGATGAGAGGCTTTATCCCGAGATAAGGGGATTCAAGGTTGACACCAAAGGAACAACCCGGCTTTTTATTGCGTTAGGCAAGCGCGATGGCATGACTCCAAAGAAAATTTCAGCGCTAATCAGGAAAGAGATTAGCATCCCCGACAAAAAAATAGACGACATAGGAGTTTACGATGAATTTTCGTTTGTAACCGTGCCATTCAACGATGCTGATAAAATTCTCTCGGTATTTTCGAGGAGAACTCAGGGTGGTAAACCCCTAATTACAAAAGCTAAAGCCAAGTAATTCGCTTCCATTTTTAATGTTTATAACCCTTATTTTCAACGATTAAGATTGATGCCAACAAAGTTTGAAATTGTGGCCAAAACCCTGCAAGGGCTGGAGGGAATCTTAGCCGACGAACTAAAGGCTATCGGTGCAGAGAACGTGGAAATAGAACGCAGGGCGGTAAAGTTTACCGGTGATAACGAAACGATATACCGATCGAATTTTCAATGCCGCACAGCCATAAGAATTCTCAAGGTAATCCACCAATTCAAGGCGAGGAACGAAGGAGAGCTGTACGATCAGGCCAAAAACTTCGACTGGGCGAGCGTAATGGATCTCTCCCAGAAATTTGCTGTGGACAGCGTTGTAAATTCCGATATTTTCACCCATTCACACTTTGTTTCACTAAGGCTAAAGGATGCCATTGCAGATCATTTCCGGGACAGATTTGGGAAACGTCCCTTTGTTGACCCCCAAAAGCCTCATGTTCAAATCCATATCCACATTTCCAATCAGGACTGTACTATCCTAATGGATTCATCGGGCGAATCGCTGCATAAGAGGGGATACCGCCTACATCAGGACATTGCCCCCCTAAGCGAGATTTTGGCTGCCGGGCTAATCATGCTCTCGGGGTGGGATGGGAAAACCCCGCTTATCGACCCCATGTGCGGTTCGGGTACCATATTAATCGAAGCTGCTCTCATTGCCAAGGGGATTGCCCCCGGTGTATTCCGCAAGCAGTTTGGCTTCGAACATTGGCTGGATTTCGACAAAGAACTTTTTGAAAAGGTATTCAACGATGACAGCAACGAAAGGGAACTGCAAACAACTATCATGGGAGGGGATATTGCAAAAAGGGCAGTAACGGTAGCCACAGAGAACATTCGTAATGCTGGCCTTCAAAAGTATATCCGGCTTCAAACGCAATCGGTATTCGACTTCGATCCTCCCAAGGAACAGGGCATGGTGATTACCAATCCGCCCTATGGCGAGAGGCTTAGCCAAACCCAGCTGGATATATTCTACAAGCAGCTGGGCGATTGTTTCAAGCAACGCTACTCCGGCTACGACATCTGGCTATTGAGCGGAAATCGGAATGCGCTCAAAACTTTTGGCCTGCATCCTTCAAAATCCATGACTCTTTTCAATGGGCCTATCGAGTGTAAATATCAACATTTCAGCATATACACAGGGAGTAAGAAAGCGAAGTTTAAGCAATGATCATTAATTCTAAGACATCATTAAATGGCGGTTTGGTCAATGGACAGCATATGTTGCCACCTTTATTTTGCGCTTTGCAAAAACGGCCACTGGATTTAAGAGTTTTTCTTCCTACTGTCCCTATTCTTGCTTTTTATTTCCGAAACGGTGCCCGAATTAGTGATATATTTGAGTTTTTTTTTTCAAGGCTTTATGGTAATTCGTATTTAATTTTATAGTTTTGCGTAAGCTAACTTGTCCTTTAAAAAAATTGGTAAATCGCTTGCATCAATGAGTGTTTTCTTAGATCAGTGTTATGAACATATGAATAAGGGTGAAGTAATTGTTGCCTATAAAGGGACTATTGGTGCCGATATAATTACCAACACGCTCAGCCTTGTTGAGTTGAAACTTGAAGATATCGATGTCCAGAATGCCGTAAAAAAGAAGTTGTACAACATACTGGTCGAAAGCCTTCAGAACCTCTACCACCACGTTGATGTTCCCCTTAACAACGGTAAATCTGACGATTGCAAATCGAATTTCGGTATTTTCATCCTGAGTAAACTCGACGATGCGTTCAGAATATCAACGGGCAATTTTATTCATCACGACAGAATTCCTGTGATTAAAGGAAAAATTGATAAGATAAACTCACTTTCTGAGGAAGAGTTAAAAGAATTTTATAAATTTGTTCTCAATAATCAGAAGTTTTCCGAGAAGGGTGGCGGTGGTTTGGGGTTGATAGATATGGCGAGGAAATCGGGAAATAAGTTGGATTACAAATTTTTCAAGTATAGCGACGATTTCGAATTTTTTAACCTTACAGTTGTCATTAATGCACCAAGCAATCTAAATTAACTCAAATACTTAAAATAAACAGCTATGGAATTGATAAATATTGAAGGAACCCCTAAAACCCCAACCATTACAATGAATGCAGAATCAGGGGTTATTGATATTAAAGGACGATCAATTCCTGAGAACTCCATCGAGTTCTACAAGCCAATCGTTGATTGGCTTGAGGAATACGCCAAAACTCCTGCTTCAAAAACCGTGGTGAATGTTCAGTTAGAATATTTTAACACGAGTTCTTCGAAATGCATCCTGGATGTTTTCAAAAAACTCGAGGTGCTTAAAAAGAATAATAACGATGTGATCATCAACTGGTACTACGAAGAGGATGATGAGGATATGCTCGAAGCCGGTGAAGATTACGAATCAATCATAAAGGTTCCGTTCAAAATGATTCAAATCGTAGATTAGCCTTTTTCTACCCGACTATTTAGTACATTCATATATTCACAATATTTTAAGCCAAGCCCTTGGGTTTGGCTTTTTTGCTTTTTACGCTTTGACTAAAAAAACCGCTGCTTGAGGGCAGCGGTTCAAAGGTGAAAACATCCCTTTATCTCCTTTTTTTCTGAGCCTGCTGTTGCTTTGCCATTTGCTCGAGTTTCTCCTGAAATCTCGATTTCGCCACAGGTTTCTTGATGTTGGCCGTTAATCTATCCAAAATGGCCTTATCGTCAACAGTTTGCCTTATAAGGTAGGTTTGTCCAAGAGTTATCACGTTGGAAAGGAAATAGTAATAGCTCAAACCCGATGAATAGCTGTTGAAAATGGCCAGCAACATGACGGGCATCATGTATAGCATCATAAACTTCATCCCCGGCATTTGTGCATTGGTATCGGCCATCTGCGAAGTGCTTGTTTTAGAAGTGATAAACATGGCCACAGCCATGAGCAACGTAAAGAGGCTGATATGATCGCCATACATGGGGATATTGAATGGTAAATCGAGTATGGAATCGTATGTCGAGAGATCGTCAGCCCACAGGAAACCCTTTTGACGAAGTTCGAACGAAGCCGGAAAGAAACGAAACATGGCCACGAGTATTGGGAACTGAATCAGCGTTGGCAAACATCCCCCCATGGGGTTTACGCCTACCTTTTTATACAGTGCCATAACCGCCTGCTGTTTCTTCATAGCATCCTCCTTCTTGGGGAATTTAGCGTTGATCTCGTCAACCTGTGGCTTTAGCACCCTCATTTTTGCCTGACTGGTATATGATTTATAGGTAAGAGGGAATAAAACAATTTTTATTATGATGGTTAACAGCAAAATAATCAGCCCATAGCTGGCAATATGATTATCCAACAGGTCGAAAAGGAAAATGATAATATAGCGGTTTATCCATTTGATAATCCATCCTCCAAGGGGCACAACATCTTCAAAACCATACTTATATTCCTTAAGAGTATTGAAATGGTTAGGCCCAAAATAGAACTTCATCTTTTGCACCTCTTCCTTTCCGTTTTCAAAAGGTAAACTTATCCGCGAAGTAAACTGCTTGGTAAACCCGGCGTCGGCTATCTTTATTGAACCTAACTCAGCGTTTAAGAAGTTATCCTCTGCAACCAAAAATGTTGAAAAGAATTGCTGCTTGTAGCCAATCCACTGTATCCTTGTTTTCACCTCACTGCTGCTCTTGTCGGTACGGGGATTAAGCTCCTCGTAATCGCCATTGGGCAGGCGATAGGCAATGGTGGTGTATTTGGTTTCGTTCTCAATTCCCTTTTCAAGTTGCGGCATAAGGAAATCCCAAACCAAATCAATGGAGCCCGGCCTTCCCGAAATAATGTTATCCATATTCATGAATCGAATGTCAAAATCGATCATGTACGAATGGGGGTATATGGTATAAACATAATCTATAAAGGACGATTCGCTCACAGCAAGCCTCATCACCAGGGTTTTTGAGCCCGATTCATCACTCACGGAAATTAACTCATCATGGGTATTGGGAGTAAAAAATAGCTTATGGGTCTCAATATTATTGTTGAATCCCCAGAACTGAAGGCCAAAAATATTCTTATCGTCAGCAAATAAAATTAAAGGGTTCTTGGCGTAGGTATGGTAATCCAAAAGTTCGGCTGAGTAAACGCTTCCGCCAAGGGTTGATATTTTGATCCGCATTAGATCGTTTTCCATGGTAACAAACGCCCGCTCTCCCACACTCGATTCGGCAAATGCCCCAAGCCGGGCCCTCTGATCAATGGATGTGAGAGAATCCTCATTGGCCTTATTGGCCCTGGCCAATTCCTGTGCCTCCCTCAATTTTTGATCCTGCTCGGCCCTAACCAGCGCCAGCGAATCGCTCCTTCGCTTTGCAGTTTCAATCTCTTCCTTTGAAGGACGGTTTAAGTAGCTAAATCCGATGAGAATTCCCAAAATAAGAACGAATCCAATAACAGTTTTCCTGTCCATTATGTAACTTTTAAAATTGGTATTGATAGAATTACAAAGGCGTAATCCTTTAAGACTTGCAAAGATAGTAAAGTATATAAAAATGCACCGTTGGATTTGAAGTTTCTTCCATTGAATAATGCATCATAAGGATTATATTAGGTAATGCAAAACTGATTGCCAACCGGTAAAATGGAAATGCGTAAACTGACCTCTTAGTCGTTGAGAAAAAGATCACTGGCTCAGCGCCGATTTCACAAAAGCAACGAATAAAGGATGCGGATTGAGCACAGTGCTTTTATACTCCGGATGGTATTGAACACCAACAAACCACTTATGTTTTTCAATCTCAACAATTTCAATCAAACCGGTATCGGGGTTTAAGCCTGTTGCCAGCATTCCAGCTTTTTCAAAGCTGTCGAGGTACTCATTGTTAAATTCGTACCTATGGCGATGGCGTTCCTTAATTTCAGCTTTTCCATAGGCTTCATACGCCTTGGTTTTCTTTTTCAAAACGCAGGTGTATGTCCCCAACCGCACGGTACCACCCTTTTCGGTATTTCCCTTGTGATTTTCCATTAAATCTATAACCGGATACGATGTATGCCTTACCATTTCAGTGGAGTTGGCATCGGAATAGCCAAGGACGTTTCGGGCAAATTCAATCACTGCGCACTGCATCCCAAGGCCAATACCGAAGAATGGAATGTTATTCTCGCGGGCATACTTGGCCGCTAATATTTTTCCATCAACCCCCCTATGGCCAAAACCGGGAGCGACTAGTATCCCCTTTAGGTGCCCCAGCTTCCCGCCTGGGTTTGCCATGTCAATATCTTCGGAATGAATGGACACCAGGTTAACTTTACACTCATTGACAGCTCCGGCATGTATGAGCGCCTCAACGATAGACTTATAGGCATCGGGCAACTCGGTGTATTTGCCCACTAATCCAATGGTTACCGATTTTTTGGGATTTTTAAGTTTGGCCACAAACTGTTTCCAAATGGTCAAGTCGGGTTTTGTCCCTTCGGATAGATTCAGCTTATGCAGTACTGTTATATCCAACTTCTCCTTAAGCATGAGCAATGGTACCTCATATATGGTTGAAACATCGATGGACTCGATGACTGAATCCATGCTCACGTTGCAAAACAATGAAACTTTCCTTCGAATATCATCGTTCAGGGAATGCTCTGTTCTTAGCACCAACACATCGGGTTGAATCCCGTTTTCAAGCAATATCTTAACAGAATGTTGAGTGGGCTTGGTTTTCAGTTCACCGGAGGATGCCAGGTAAGGAACCAGGGTAAGGTGTATGAATGCCGTATTGGATGCGCCCAACTCCCATTTCAACTGCCTAACCGCTTCAATGTATGGCAGTGATTCGATATCGCCGACCGTTCCTCCAATTTCGGTAATCACCACGTCAAATTTGTCCTTTGAGCCTACCAGCTTAATCCGCCGCTTTATCTCGTCGGTAACATGGGGTATCACTTGCACCGTTTTCCCAAGGTATTCCCCCTTTCTCTCCTTGTTAATGACAAACTGATATATTTTTCCGGTGGTAACATTATTGGCCTGAGTGGTATAGGTATTTAAAAACCGCTCGTAATGGCCGAGGTCAAGATCGGTTTCGGCTCCATCCTCTGTGACAAAGCACTCGCCATGTTCGTAGGGGTTTAACGTGCCGGGGTCAACATTAATATAAGGATCGAGTTTTTGTATGGTAACCTTGTAGCCTCTGCTTTGCAAAAGCATGGCCAGCGATGACGAGATAATCCCCTTACCCAGCGAGGAGGTCACCCCTCCGGTAACAAAAATATACTTGGTATGTTGAGGCATAGTATTTAGGAAAAAAGGTTTCTGTTATGCTTGATCAATGCTATCAATCATCCGTATCTTTTCCTCTATCACCTTTAGCTCTTTGCGTGCCTTTTCAATCTTATTCTCTACCTCTTTAATCAGCTGTTCGGCCTTTTTCGATTTGGCGAAAAAGCCAATGTTATTTTCCCAAAGCACAATGTCGTTTTCCAGCTGTTTCATCTGATTGAAAAGCCTTTCGCGCTCAAACCTAATTTTATTCTCCTGCCTCGGATTACCTTGAATGGTATCGATTTTAGTTTTAAACTTAAGGATATTCTTTCGGGCATCATCTATTTTCAACCCTTCGAAATGCTTATTGATGGCCTCGCGGTAACTTTTCTGAAGTTCATCCTTTTTCTTCAAGGGAACAAATCCAATCTCAGCCCAACGGCGCTGAAAATCTTTCAGTGCCTTCAAATTCTCCTCCACATTCTCGGAAAGTTTGTATTGCTGAATCTCTTCCACCAGGCTCTCTTTCGCCTTAAGGTTTACAACATATTGATTGTCAACTTGTGAGAAGTGTTTCGATTTGTTTTCGAAGAACCAGTCGCAGGCACCTCTGAACCGTCTCCAAACCTCTTCGCTGTGTTTCCGTGGCACAGGCCCAATCTCTTTCCAGCGTTTTTGTAGGTTAATCAGCTCATCAGAAGTTCTTTTCCACTCCGTGCTCTCTTTAAGAGCCTCTGCCTGCATGCAAAGTTCAGTTTTTAGCTGTAGATTGCTCAGCTGCTCCTCCTTTGAATCTTTGTAAAACTCGCGTTTGTTATTGAAAAACTGATCGCATGCCGTACGGAATCTATCGTATATTTTATTGTTGTCTTTCTTGGGAGCAAAACCGATAGTCTTCCACACCTGCTGCAACTCAATCATCTCATTGGTGTACTTGTTCCACTCTTTGGCAGAATTAATGACTTTTGCAGCCAGTTCCTCGGCTTTCTCGCATAACACAAGTTTGGCCTCAAGGTTGACCTTTTGATTCTCTCGCAGCGATTCAAAGTGCTCCTGGTGTTTCTTGTTGATGGTAGAGGTAACGCCTTTAAACCTTTCCCATATCTCGGTTCTATTTTCTCCGGGAACAGGGCCAATCTCTCTCCACTGATTATGTAATTTCTGCAGTTTCTTAAAGGCTACAATTACCGATGGTTCAAGGAGCAATTCCTCTGCTTTTTCGCACAGCAAGATCTTTTCGTCAAGGTTACGTTTCAAATCGAGATCGCGTAATTCCTTGTTAATCTTTACATAATCGTAAAATGACTGAACGTGATGATGGTAGGTTTCCCACAGATCGTTAAGATTGGCCTGTGGGACAGGTCCAATTTCGCGCCACTTCCTTTGCAATTCCCTGAAATCCTGGAAAGTTTGATTGACAGATTCATTACGGTTAACCAAATCCTTAATCTGCTCAATGATATTCTGCTTTTCTTCAAGGTTAGTAACCTTCTGTACCTCTAAGTCCCTGTTATGCTGCGACTTTAATTCTCGATACTGTTTTAACAGCTCCTTAATCTGGGGCTCCATTGGGTCTTCAGGAGCTTCGAATTCTACTATGTCACCGCCCGCTTCAACCCATTCCTTGCGTTTCTTTTCAAAATCGGCCTTGTGTTTTTTATAAAAATTTATCTTAATGCTCTCAACATCTGCCCTTATTTTCTGGATTGGGCTTGAAGTAAGCAGCTGTGATAATCTATCTACCAGTTCCTCGCGCGATAAGAGAGAATAATCGACCAGCTCATTCTCACCAGCCTCCTCTATATCTTCATCCTCAGCATCGTCCTCTTCCGCATCCTCGAATTCGGATATTTCTTCCAAAACGTTATCGATTGAACCAATATCCATCTCTTCTGTTTGCTGGACTTCGCCCGTAGGCAGTGCATCTTTTACACTTTCTGTAGAGCTGTCAACCTGCTCGGTCTTTATAGCGGCATTATCCGTTGTTGCCTCTTCCAAAGGTTTTTCAGCCTCTGTTTTTGTCTTGGCCTTAGTTTTTTTAACCTTAGCATCAGGGGCTTTTTCTTTGGATTTAGGTTCAGCCTGAGCAGTTGCCTTTTTGGCTGAGCTGGCAGTTTTCGTAGTGGTTTTCCTGGTTGAACTTGTAGCCTTTTTGGTAACTTTCTGCTTCTTAGTGCCTTCAGCATCAGGCGAGAGAGGCTGGTCTGCCATTGGTTCAGTCTTTTCCACATTATCTTCGGCATTGCCGAACTGATCGTTTACGATCGGATCCTTCTGGTTGTCGATTTCCATGAGATAGAGTATTATCTTCCTTACATTTCAGTCAATGAACTAGCGAAAGCCGGTTCGTTTTCAGCCCACGAAAATAAGGAATATGTGCTAATACTCAAAGATTTTTATGAAAAAACCTTTTTCTCCAGAAAAAGAAATCAATGCATGACATCAATAAAAAAACCCACAGGCCGATTTAAAAACCAATCTGCCTGTGGGTTACCCATGAAAATAAACAACCTGTCTATCTGCTATTTGCTCAATTAATTAACGCTAATGCTTCTGGGTGGTTTTTCTATTGCTTCTTCCCTTTTGGGTAGAGTAATGGTTAGAATACCATCCTTGCTTGAAGCACCAATTTTTGTCGAATCGATGGCTTTGCCAATATTGAATGATCGTTGGAATTCGCCCACACCAAATTCACAGCGTATGGCTTTTGTCCCGTCTTCACTCTTAACCTCGGGGTTTGCCGAAATGGTCAGCACGTCTTTCTCCACATTAATGGAAAAATCTTTCTTGGTGTACCCGGGGGCTGCAAGTTCAATCCTGAACTGTTTGGGCTCTTCGTAAATATTTACTGCCGGAGTGTTTGCACACTCTTCAGCATACCTGTTAAACGCTCTGGAAAAGCTGTTAACAAAATCGCGATATTCATCACTTCCTGTGTATGGATTCGCAGCGACTGAACGCTTTGGGATTAATAGTGTCATATTTCAAAATTTTTATTGGTTTACTATTTAGATTCATTTTAAACAATGTCCATAAAAAACATTCCAAAACTTAAAATGGGTCAAAATGACACAGCGATATTAAAATTTATGCCTTTTTGTCAACGCATTGAAACATTTAAAAAACATTTAAAGCATTTCTCTGCCATCCATACTCTTTAAGCTAAAAACGTGTTGCCATACTTAATCGAATCTGCTCCCTATGTACAATAATATTGTAGCTTTGCGTTTCATATTAAGTATGCATAATTCGGTTTTAAAATACTTGTTTAAAGTACGGAATGCCCTTTTTTCATACCGTAAGGTATTTCCGCTATTAATTCTGTTGTCTTTACTCCTGGCCATATACAAGCCTTGTTCGGCCCAAAACAGGATTACGGTGGAAGGGACTGTTGTTAACGATAAAAACTCTCCCATTCCATTCGCCAACGTTACCATCAAAGGGACTGATCATGGGGTGCCCTGCAATGCCGAAGGGCATTACAGAGTATATGCCACTCCATCCGATACATTGATTTTGGTATTCTCAGCAATTGGCTACACTCCAACCGAATATACGCTTAAAATTACAGGGGCTTTAAAGTATTCGGCCAACGTAACACTGCAAACAGCCGTTAGCCATTTGGAAGAAGTGGCGGTGCTATCCACTCAAAGGCATTTTGGGAGCATTGAAAGGATCAGCCCAAAGGATATACAGTTTATCCCCGATGTATCAGGCAGCTTCGAATCGATATTGAAAACCTTACCCGGCGTATCGTCATCCAATGAGATGAGTTCGCAATACTCGGTTCGGGGAGGCAATTTCGATGAGAACCTCGTGTACGTTAATGACGTGGAGATTTACCGGTCATTCCTAATCCGCTCGGGGCAACAGGAGGGGCTCAGCTTTATCAACTCCGACATGGTGGAAGGCATTGAATTCTCTGCCGGGGGTTTTAGCGCCGAATACGGCGATAAAATGTCGTCGGTTTTAAGCATTAAATACCGACAGCCTTTTAAAAACGCTGCAAGAGCCGATGTCAGTCTACTGGGATTCAACGGATTAGTCGAAGGAGTAGGGAAAAATGGAAAATTTACCCACATAACGGGTGTTAGGTATAAAACTTCGCAGTACATGCTTTCCTCGCTGGATGTAGGCGGTGAGTACAACCCTTCATTTATCGACTTTCAGTCGAACCTCACATGGCGGTTTTCCTCCTCATTCCTATTGAGCTTTTTGGGCAACTATTCATCAAACAAGTATCAGTTTATTCCCACGGTTCGCGAAACGCGATTCGGGAGTTTCACCAATGCCTTGCAACTGAAAGTTTTCTACGAAGGGCAAGAGGTCAACCATTTCGAAACAGCACAGGGTGCCCTTTCCGCCGATTTCCGGCCATCAGAAGATGTGCTGCTTAAGCTGATTGCATCAAGTTTCAGGGCGCGCGAAGCCGAAACCTTTGATGTCATTGGACAGTATCTCCTCAACGAGCTTGATAACTCTCTGGGATCATCTACCTACGGCGACAGCAGTATCAATGTGGGGATAGGCGGATTCATTAACCATGCCCGAAATTATTTGGATGCCAATTTCTATCGTATCGAACACCTGGGAACCTATTCATTGGATGGAAACACATTGCGTTGGGGGCTAAGACATCAAATGGAGGAAATAAGGGATAGAATCAACGAGTGGGATTTGATCGACTCCTCCGGATACTCAGTGCCGTACAATGGCAACGATTTAATATTAGCTTACCATCTTCGGTCGTCCAACAATATGTTTAGCCATCGCCTGTCGGGTTTCGTTCAGGATGTTTACAAGTTTTCAGTAAACAAGTGGGAAATAACAGCCAATGCCGGTATCAGGCTATTATACTGGAGTTTCAATAATGAAACGAATATCAGCCCCCGTGCGTCCATTATGCTAAAACCTAACTGGAAACGCAACATTGCTTTTCACCTCTCGGGCGGATCGTACCATCAACCCCCCATGTATAAAGAGTTTAGATATCCCGATGGGAGTATCAACCCCAACATTAAATCGCAAAAATCGATACATACAGTACTGGGTATGGAATACCAATTTTTGGCATGGGAAAGGCCTTTCCGCTTTCAAACCGAGGTGTACTATAAGTATTTCAGCGACCTTATTCCCTATAAAATTGATAACGTCCGAATACAATATGTTGGCGAAAATCTTGCCAAGGGGTATGTCCAGGGCATTGATTTTAAAGTGAACGGGGAGTTTGTAAAAGGATCGGAGTCGTGGGCCAGCCTATCGCTAATGCAAACCTACGAGGATGTGGAAAACGATTCGTATGTTGACCGTAATGGCGTAACCCATTATCCGGGTTACTACCCTCGGCCTACCGATCAGCGGGTGAGCATTGGGCTTTTCTTTCAGGATTTCATTCCCGGGAATCCTACCTTTCGTGTACACCTAAGCGGTTTTTTTGGCACAGGGCTCCCCTTTAACCCACCCAACTCAACGCGTTACGATGTGTATGCCCGTATGCCAGCGTATAAAAGGGTAGATATAGGATTTACGAAAGTGCTAAGGGACAAAATCGGCAACGGAGTGACACCCCATAGGAAATACCCTTGGCTCAAAAGCCTTTGGATAGGTGCTGAAGTGTTTAACCTATTCGACTTTAAGAATACCATCTCCTACCTATGGGTGCAAACCGTATCGAACCAAAGCAACCAGTCGGGGCAATACGCTGTACCCAACTATCTCACATCGAGAAGGGTAAACATCAAAATTTCCGCAAACTTTTAGCAATAACAGCGCTATTGGGATTGCCGCTAACGACTTCAATGGTATTCCCATTTTTTCTTCCTATAAAAGGCGTAACCATTACAAAATCCATTTATTTATGATATATTGCGGAAATTTTATTCCGATCGTCACGCTCACTTAATTTTTAACCGGAACTGTATGCAATTGAGCTATATTCAAAAAGGTTTCTTCAAATGGCCTATTGATGTATCAATTTTATCAGTAAAAACAGTTTCTCTCACAGGCAGTACACTGCTTTGGCTGGTTATAATTACTCTCGGTGTAGCCTTTACAGGTTCGTTGCTAATCATTCTGCTGTTGAAGCGAAGGTATCAGCGAAAGATCACTGAGTTGGAACATAGGTTCCTTCTTGTTCACATGGATCCTCACTTTATATTCAACTCGCTGACGGCAATTCAAAACTACATCTTCAAAAACGATCCATATCAAGCCACCCGATACTTTTCGAGTTTTTCAAAGCTGGTCAGATTGATTCTTGAGAATTCGCAAAAAGATTTTATTTCCATCGCTCACGAGGTGGAAACACTGACACTATATTTAGAATTACAAAAGTTAAGGTTTGGTGATAAATTTGAGTTTACCATAACAGTAGATACCGATATTGATACTGAGCACCATACCATACCCCCAATGCTTGCCCAACCGTTCATCGAGAATGCCATTGAGCGCGGATCGGTCCACATGGGCAAAAGGGGATCTATCAACATCAGGTTCATCTTGAGAGGATCCAACATACTCTTTGAAGTGGAAGATAATGGCGGGGAGTACCCAACATCAAATGCCAATCAGCTAAAGTTGAAAAAAGAGTTTGAGGCTCATGCCTATAGGATATCCAAAGATAGGCTTCTGAATTTGGGGAAAATTTTCCATCGGAAATATAAGGTGGAAATCAAGGATTTAGCGCAGGTTGCGGATAAGGGCAGACAGGGCACGCTCATCAGATTTACCTTACCCATACATTAAACTAAAGATTCAACAATTATGACAACCGCAGTTATTATTGATGATGAAGCACCGGCACGGGATGCCCTCAACAGTATGCTGCAGCATTTTTGTCCAAATGTTAAGGTAACTGGACAGGCACATAATGTTGAGTCAGGCTACAGCCTGATATTATCGCAAAAGCCCGAGGTTGTCTTTTTGGACATTCAAATGTCCGATGGGACGGGCTTCGATTTGCTGAACAAATTCAGCTCCATCGATTTTAAGTTTATCATCGTCACTGCCTACCAAGAGTTTGCCATACAGGCATTCCGTTTTAGCGCCATAGATTTTCTCCTCAAGCCCATAGACCCCAACGAGCTGATTATGGCAGTAGAGAAATTGAACGAAACCATTCGCGAGGAGGAGATTAACCAGAAATTCCAGGCCCTTATCGAAAATATCCAATCCGAAGCAAAAGCCCCTCAGAAGATCATACTCAAAACATTTGAATCGGTACTGGTTGTAAACAGGGAAGAAATAGTACGTTGCGAATCGCACAACAACTACACCATGTTTTACTTTGCTCACAAGCCCAAGGTTTTGGTTTCCACAACATTGAAAGAATTCGACGACATGCTCTCCTCCTCAGGTTTTTTCAGAACCCATCAATCGCATTTGGTAAACCTAAGCTACGTACAAAACTACCGGCGTTTTCCCGAGAGCGTTGTTATACTGCTGGATGGAACTACTATTCCGGTTTCGGTCAGGAAAAGAGAATTATTGACGACTTTGCTAAAAAAATTTCACAAGAAGAGTTAGTGAAATTTGAGGCAATTAAGCTATACTATTCCACTAAACAATATGATAAAATATGTGAATATTAAGATATTTCTTGAATATTAATATTCGTAACTTGTCAAAAACAAAAGGCTTTTGGCAGGTATGAGATTTGCTAAATACGTAGTATTATTTTTTGCCTGTATCGCAGGAAATTATATAGGTTTTTCCCATGATGATGTAACTTCTCCACAGATTGATAATAACCTTATTGACTCGCTAAATAACCTTGCCTATACTCATCGCAGGAGTAATCCAAAACTTTCCCTTGAGCATGCCATAGAAGCCTACGAACTATCCAGTAAAACAAATTATATACAAGGGCTTGCCAATGCCATCCACCATAAAGGAACAGCATTAGCAGTTTTGGGAAGGTATGAATTAGCGCTGATTGATCTACTTGAAGCTTCAAAAATCAGGGAACAGATTGGCGATAATTCCGGCCTAGTTGCAACGTATAACAACATCGGACACGTCCAATCGGAGATGGGGTACAGCGACGAAGCATTGCATTACTTTGAGAAATCGCTTAAATGCAGCAAAGAATTATCTCCTATCCCTGATATCGGGGTTACGTTAAATAACATCGGCTGGGTATATTTTCGTAAAAACAAGCTGGATCTGGCATTAACCTACTTTTACCAGGCATTGTCAGCCAATGAGTCAACTAACGATATTAGAGGTATTGGAGCCAGCAAGGGCAATATAGGCACCATATACAGGCATATGGGAGATTTCAAAAAGGGATTGGGATACCATTATCAAGCCCTCGATAACGCGCAGCAATTCGATGATAAATACTGGGAAATTATAACCCTTAGGGAGATTTCAAAAGATTACCACTCAGCCAACCAATTAGAGAAATCCATTGAATTTGCTAGCAGGAGTCTTGAGTTGGCAAGGGCACTGGGCTTTCATGTCGAAGAAAGGAATACGTTGGCCTGGCTGGCGTCTATCCACGAGACCAACCATCACTTTAAAAATGCCGCACGGTTTTACAGAATGGTTAACCATCTCAGCGATAGCCTCTTTAGATTAGAGAGGGCTGAAATACAGAGCCAATTTTTCACTGTTTATGAATTTCAAGCTCAGGTTAAAGAGAATCAACTATTACAAATGGAGCAGGAGATTAACTCGAAGATAATCAGGAATCAGAAATATTTTCTATTCCTCTCTTTTGCTTTAATTATCATTAGCCTTGTTTTTACAGTCTATATCATTACAACCAACAAAAAGATGAAGATTGCAAACCTGCAGTTAAAGGATAAGAATTGTGAGATTGAACAGCAAAAGGAGGTTATACAACAAAAAGTTCAAGCTATAGAGGAAAAAAACAGGGAACTCGAAAAAATTAACCAGATTAAAGACAAGTTAATAGCCGTAATTGCACACGATTTAAAGAATCCTTTCAACAACATCTCCGGATATTCCGAAATTTTAGCTTCACGTTACGATTCCTTCGAAAAGAAGGAAGTTCAAGAATTTCTGAAAATTATCAACGAGAGCTCAGCCAAGGGTAATTATTTACTTGACAATCTATTACAATGGTATCGACTTCAAACCATGAGTTTACAGTTTCTTCCATTGAAACTTAACCTTCGCAACATAGTAGAAAACGAACTGCTTTTCTTTACTAGCATTGCACAGGACAGGGGAATTAATATTATTAACTCCATACCACAGGAGGTTACTATTCATGCCGATTCCAATATGCTCAAAACGATTATCCGTAACCTAGTGAGCAATGCCATTAAGCATACCGAAACCGGTGGAAAAATCTCCCTTACGTCTTCGTCTGACCATCGCGAGGTAACCGTTGTGGTTGAAGATACCGGGTCGGGGATTGAACCTTCGATTAAGGACAAACTTTTTACGGGCCGGCATGGCATTACGTCCACCGGTCAAAGCGGAGAAAAGGGAACGGGACTTGGCCTAATCCTCTGCAAAGACTTTGTGGAGATGCACCACGGCAGAATATGGGTGGAAAGCGAGCCCGGTAAGGGGGCAAAATTCTTTTTCACCCTGCCAATCCCCGAAGATACGGAGCAAGAATAGCCCACACCACCCGGCCTCATGAAGTGATGCCATATTTTACTATGCTTTCCCCTTTTCACGTGAGAGACTATATCCTGTATGTGACCGTCAATATGTTGCTTAACATACAGGTTTATAAATGCCAAAAATTTCAAAACTGAAAAAGAAATCTTAAGATTGTAGTCCTAAAAACGCAATTGGATAACCTTGTATTTATACTGTTTTTACTATAAAAGAATATTTTTTAAACGATAATTGACATGATGACCAGCAAAGATTACATTAGCCGTGAAGAAAAATACGGTGCACATAATTACCAGCCACTTCCGGTTGTTTTGGAAAGAGGCGAAGGGGTATTCGTGTGGGATGTGGACGGAAAAAAGTATTTCGATTTTTTATCAGCCTACTCGGCTGTTAACCAAGGGCATTGCCATCCTAATATTGTGGATGCCTTGGTAAACCAAGCGCGTAGATTAACCCTCACCTCGCGTGCTTTTTACAACAACGTACTGGGCGAATACGAAGAGTATATAACCAAACTTTTTGGCTATGATAAGATTTTGCCCATGAACACCGGCGCCGAAGCGGTGGAAACCGCCATTAAGCTTAGCCGCAAATGGGGATATCAGAAAAAAGGTATAAAGGATGGCGAAGCCAAAATAATTGCATGCGAGAAAAACTTCCATGGACGCACTACCACCATTGTTTCTCTCAGCACCGACCCGGTTGCCCGTGCCGAGTATGGCCCCTACACCCCGGGGTTTGTCATTATCCCTTATAACGACATCGCAGCCCTCGAAAAGGCATTGCAGGATAAGAACGTGGTGAGTTTTCTGGTGGAACCCATCCAGGGCGAGGCAGGAGTTTATGTTCCCGATGAAGGCTACCTGAAAAAAGCCGATGAACTGTGTAAGAAGCACAACGTACTCTTCATAGCCGATGAGATACAAACCGGGATTGCCCGCACGGGCAAAATGCTGGCATGCGACCATGAGGGCGTTCGCCCCGACATCCTCATCCTGGGCAAAGCCGTTTCGGGTGGTGTGTTCCCCGTATCGGCAGTGCTTGCCGACGACCACATAATGCTTTGCATTAAACCCGGAGAGCATGGCTCAACCTTTGGGGGAAACCCCATTGCAGGCAAAGTGGCCATGGCCGCTCTGGAGGTAGTAAAAGAGGAGAAGCTGGACGAAAATGCCGAGCGTTTGGGTAAAATCTTCCGCGATGAATTTCGAGGCATTAAGAGCCACCTGATAGAATTGGTACGCGGAAAAGGTCTGCTCAACGCCGTTGTCATTCGCAACCAGCCGGGCAAAACCGCATGGGACGTGTGCGTAGCCATGGCCGAAAACGGCGTGCTGGCCAAACCCACCCACGGAAACATCATCCGCTTTGCGCCACCGCTGGTGATAACCGAGGAACAGCTTCGCGATGCCATGGGTAGGATTAAGGAGGTCTTCAAGAAGTTTGAATAGTATTAACTCCTAGGATTATACAGAAAAACCGTTACCACAAGTAGCGGTTTTTTTTATCTGATTTTGCCACGGTTACTCACGAAAACAGCAACCCATTGACCATTGGTTTAAGGTTATATATCTATCTAACCAAAACGGCGAGAAATTGGCGTGATAATGATGCTGCTTCATGCTACAATGGTTTATCCCGTATTTTATTTCAATGCCTCCCTAATAATTCTTACCTCTTCCACCTCTTCAAGGGTGTCCATTGCCTGTTTTACAGGATGTTCGGCATGGCTTAACCGCTCAAACTCGCTTTGTATAACTGCCAGTTTCTCTTCTTCACTCATATCATCAGTTATAGGTTTTAAATCTCCCAAATGCTTTAATATCTCTTTGCCGGCTGATTTGATTTCTTCGGCAAGAAAAAGTTCATAAACGATTACATCTAAAACCGATTCAAAAAACTTTGACTCAATAGTGTTTTTCTCTTTAGCTTTATTCCATTCAATCAAATAATCTACAATAAAAGAAGTGATTTTTTGACTATTCTTATTTGAATTTGGCACAAACAATTTTCGTACGTTTAATGGTTTCACCTGAGCGAAAGTGCGACCACCTTCTTGAGTGAATTTGGTGTATAAAAAATCTGTAATGGTTGAATTTAAAATTGATAATAAATACTTGTAGCTAAAATCTGTTTTTTGGGATTTCTTAAATACAAGTATGCTGTCAATAACATAAAACCCATTAGAGTCATTTGTAGCTCTAATTCTGTCTGATGTCTGCCGCATTATTATTTTTTCTTCTTCAAATAGTAGCGGATACCTTTGTCTATTAAGAGCATACCAAGGCATTATTCCGCTTTTAGCTTCACTGCGTTTTTCTAGCTTTTCTTTGAATTCAAATAAGTAATCTCGAATGAATGGAAAATTATCAATGTTCGTTGATCTATCAGTGTAAACAACCAAATGCTCTGTGTTTGAAATAGAATATTTATCTATTTCACCACCTACTAAAACAGGTTTTAGAATTTCCTTTTCAAAATTGTTTTGCACCGCATAATCCTTGGGGATTCTAAATATTTTATCGCCACCAGTAGATATACCGCTTGCCATCTCTTCAGCAATATCATCTATGGTAACTGAAACTTGTCGCAGCTTTTCAATAATTTTGAATTCTTCTTCTGAGATACCAAATACAGATGCTGGGGTTTTCAAAGTAGATGAAACAGATTCTAACTTGAAAACTTCTCTGAAATCAAGATTTTTCTTGTTAGCATTTCTTAGGTCAGCATAATGATATCTATTAAGACCTGAATTGTTTTTTGACGTTAAGAAAATACAGGATGGAACTGTGGCTGTATTGAATACGCCATCACCTAAATTAATTCCAATATAGAATTGATTTTTAGCCAAAAGGAATTTTCTTGTTTTTTCATATTCAGACTGAAAAAACAAATTATTAGGAACTATGTAGGTGATTATACCATCATTATGTAACAGCCTAAAGCCTTTTGAGATGAAATAATTAAATGTGTCAGGCGTTCTCATATGAACATCTGAAAACTCATTCTTAAAGAATTTTTTTTCTTCTGCGGTTAAGTCTGCTCCATAAGGCGGATTCCCAATTACCACATCAAAGCCTATAAAATCTCCCTTTTCATCCAACAAATTAGGAAATTCAAACCTCCATTCTAAAGCATTTTCATAAATCTTACCATCTAAGGTTTCATCTCTTTCTTCTTCAAGCTGTTTTAGCTTTTTATTAGCGTCATCAATTTGCTTTTTTGTTCCCGCTTGTTTTCCAAACACATCCACAAATTGAAGGTTTTGAACATCTCCTCTTGCTTTAGAAATCTTCTCTTTTTCTTTGTTTTGTAGGGTTGTACTAAAAGCATTTTTAATTTCCTTTATAAACTCTCTAAAGATTTGTTTCTTTTCATGAGAAGATTCAATCAAAAAATCATTGGTTATTTTTTTATAAAATTCAAGGTTGACTTCATTATTACCTACTAAATCTTTAATGGTTTTATTGTTGTAACTTTTATCTCGAATTTTCTTGTTGAATTCTATAAATACATCATTAATAGGAATATCAAGAGAATATCTGCTTATTAACGAATTGCCACAAACAATCTTATAATCTAAGTTGGGCAGGGTTTCAATGGGGTCAAGGTCGTCTTCGTCCACTACCAAGCTCAACCACAATCGCAAACGGGCAATGTCAATGGCAGAGCTGTCAATATCCACCCCGTAAATGCTTTCCTGTATAATGTGGCGTTTCAGGCGGTAGATGTAGCGGCTGTCGCTCACTTCGGCTACGCTCAGTGTGCGTCCGTTTTCTTCAAAACCAAAGCCTTTTAATTTTTTGGTCAGGTAGTTGTAGCTTAAATGGGGTTTTAGAACCAGCATGGCGTTTACCAATTCGTGCAGTAGCCCCACAGGGAAAGCTCCCGAACCAATGGCAGGGTCGCAAATTTTAATGTCGCTTAGCTGCTTATCAATAAGGTCGGCATTTTTACGGATGCTTTCGGGCAGTTGGTATTGGTAGGTTTTGGTTTCGCCTTTGGCAGCTACCCGCTCATCATTTTCTAAGGCAAAATGTCCTTCGCGGATAAAGGTTTCGATGTCATTTTTCTTAACTTTTTCTTCCAAGGCATTGTCCAAATAATGAATCAAGCTTTCCTGACACATATAGTGCACAATTTCGCGTGGGGTATAGAATGCGCCCTTGTTTTTACGCTCGGTGATATCGAGCATATTTTCAAACACTTTTCCCAGCATTTCGGGGTCAACGGCCACCTCTTTATCCAGCGGTTCGTCCTCCTTAATGGTAAAGTTGTAGCGGTCGAACACGTCCAGAATGCCCGTACCTATATCACCTGCTTTGTTTTTTTCTTCGTTGCGGAACAGGTTTTCTGGAATGGTAATACCGGCTTCCTGCCAGTTGTAATCGGCTTCAAATAAACCACCATTCAGGAAAGGAATGCGGCAATCAAAACGTTGGTAGTAAGAGTTTACATTGTCCCGCTCTTTGGCAAGGGCTTCATAAAATAGGTATTGTAGCTTGTCTTTAAAGAAATTGACCTTTTCTTTTTGGGCTTGGTCAAACAGTTCCTGCACAAATCGTTTTTTACCTGTTCCCCAACGGGCATTTTGAGCCACACCCAGCCAACCCTTTTTCTGCAAGAAGTACAGGAATACAATTTGCCCCAGGAGTTTTTTGGTAAACCGCGAGTTGTCTATTCCGGCTTTTTCAAATGCAGTCTTTACCCTGTGGTCGTTCTCAAAATGCTCATAAAGTTTGATGTAAAGGTCTTTGTATTGTATAAAAAACTCATCTGTAACTTTATCAATACTAAACGCTGCTTCTATCTGCTCAATGGTGGGGTTGCCGGAAATGTTTTGCAGCAAAGGCAACAGCTGATTTTTTGCAGTATGAGCTTTTTCGTATTCGCCCACCAAAAACGAGTAGCGCTTGGCAGGGGTAAATTCTTTCCTAATTTTAACCTTACCCTTCTCCTCGTCCAACTCCGAACGGTATTCCAATTTGATAAACGAAAAACGCCAATCCGCACCACCATCCTCCTTGCTGTAGAAAGCCACCAAAGCGTAGTCTTTGTCGAATTTACTGAGATGCTTGATAACAAAATTTCGGAGTGCCGTTCTGGCCCGCTCCAACTTTGTAACGCTTTTTACTTCTGCTATCAGCACATCAAGTGCTTCGCCATTGGGGTCGGTATATTTGCCAATACGTTTGTAGGAGTTGATATGCTCTTTGAAGTCGTCCCAAATCAAATTGCCGTTATACCTATTATCCCTGCTTTCCATATCGTTCAGCAGGTTTTTGGCAAAAATGGTGAACTGCTCCTCGCTAAAAGCGCTGTTGAACGTAGTTTCTATAAGGTCTTGTGCAGTTTTCTTGTCCATTATTCCAATAATTTTTTCAAAGTTGACGAATCGGGCAACGCTTGCTTGTATTGTTCGGGCAATTCCTTACTTGTTTTATAAGTAGCCACCCCCATGGCTTTGTTAAAATCTCTAAAGCTATACTCTACTATTTTTTTATTTTTCTCTTTGCAGAGTATAATCCCAATGGAAGGATTTTCGTGGGGTTGTTTAACAATCTCGTCCAATGCAGAGAGGTAGAAGTTCATTTTACCCAAATACTCGGGTTTAAATTTTCCTGTTTTCAGCTCAAAAGCAACAAGGCTCTGCAATTTTCTGTTGAAAAATAGCAAATCGACAAAATATTCTTGTTCTTCAATAATCAACCGGTACTGATTGCCTATAAAAGCGAAATCGCCACCAAGTGAGAGAATAAATTTTTTTATGTTTCTTACTATTTCGCTCTCCAATAGCCGTTCATCCACAAAATCGGGATCTTCAACATTAATAAAATCTAGCAGATATTCATCCTTAAACGACTGAATTGCTTGCTCTCTGATATGGGGTTGTAAAATAGTTTGAATGAAGTTATTGGGTAGAGTTCCCCGTTGGGAATATAAATTGGCCGCTATTTGTTTTTCGAGATGACGATAATTCCAATACTCTTCGGCTACTTTTGACAGGTAAAAAAAGGCTTCATTAAAGTCATTACATTTAGATGCAATGCTATAATGATGGGTAAAACTAACAGAGAAAAATATGTCAGCAAAGTTACCGGGCAATTGGTTCGGCAATGCCGAACTGATTGCAAAACTGTGATCTTCTATTTGGTTCGGCGGTAACGAACCAATTACTATTTGCTTACTCCAAAAATCGGCAAAAACCCGCATTTTTTTTAAGTTGCCGGCAGAAAAGCCCCGAAGGCCGGGTAATTCATTTTGCAACTCAATGGAAATTTGTTCCAGCACCTTGCTGCCCCACGCTTCGTTAGTAGCCGTATCGCTAATTTTTTTACCTATGCTAAAATAGAGGGCTATCAATTCGCGGTTTACCAATCGAGCGGCCTGATAGCGGCTTTTTAAAATCGCATTTTTCAGTTCGGCAACTATGTGCTTTTCAATGGTCATTCTTATCCAATTAAATATCCTGACAGAATTACTTCACGTTTTTGGAATTTCTTGGCGTTTTGAGCTCCCTCAATGGCTACAAATCGGATGTACTTTTCCAGAATATGTAACATTTGCAGGGGGTCAGCGGTTTTCTCCAACTCGGTTTTGATTAATTGGGCCGTTTTTTTCGCAATGGTGCCCTGCGCCAGCATATCGCGCACACCGTTCAAAAAATCATCATTGGTATCGGTAAACCCTTTAAAATTCCTAAAAGATTTGTCTTTCAATCTGTTTTCAATGTATTTGGCGTTGGAACGTCCGCCACCTCCTTTGGCCGGCTCATCACCAACGGTAGTGTCTAGTTCAAAGCGGGCCTTATTGGTTTGTAGCAAATGGTAATAGTCGTTTGGAATAGCGGCACGCCTGGTTTCAGGGCTACATTCCAATTCATTCACCGCATCAAAAAAGGTAATTTCGTTGGATTTTCCATTTTGGTTTATATAAAATTTCTTGAGTTTCCCAATTCTGAAAAATGTAACCAAAGCATTATCCTCAAGGTTTTCCTTTTTGAAACCCGAACGTGCTTTTTTGGGCAAGTGCTTTATTTTATCAAATAGTTCGGGCCGTTTATCCCTGATACTCCTCATTAACTCCAAATACTTAAGCTCGGAGTCGCCTTCATCTTCACCTGTATAGGATGCTTTGCTATTCAAGGTGTTGAATAGTTCCTGACTTCCAAACTCCTCGCCGTCGCTCAGGTATTTGGCATCTTCACCCAAAATATCGTGGAACATTTGAATTTTATTGGTAATGTTTACCTCCAAGCCAAGGTGTTTGTCAGATTGGGTAGTGGGGAAGAAATTAAAAATATGCACCTTGGGGAAAATGGTGCCCAAACGGTTAACACGCCCTACCCTTTGCAATACTCGAGTGGGATTCCAAGGCAAATCATAGTTAACAATCACATTGGAACGGTGCAAATTGATGCCTTCCGCCAAGACATCTGTTGATATGAGAATTCTTAAGTCGTCAGTTTGCTCTTTATTTTTTGGGTCAAAGTTCTCAGTAATAATATTTCTCGATACAGTATGGTTTGAAGTAAGCTTTTTATCCGTGTGTCTTCCGCCTGCACTTGAATAGAACATTACTTTTCCTTTAAACACCTCCTGCAACGCTTCGTATATATAGTCGCCCGTTTCCTTCGATTCGGTGAAGATGATTAACTTGTTCTTTTTAAGAGCAGTCGTTGTTCTTAACTCCTGAATAAATGTTTCTAATTTCGGATCGGTGTTTATACAACTCCATAGTGCTTTTATCTCTTTCAAAATGGAAAGGTCAAATTCTAACTTGGTAATAAACTCTTTCTTGAAATCTTTTGAATCGTATTTATGGGCCTTTTCTTCTTCTAAAAGATCTTCAAGACGTTCAAGATTGTCATTTTCAATTAAGTCGTACACATCAACCTTTTTGCTGATGTAAACCGTACCATTTTGATACATTGCAATGAACTTCTCATAGGAAATAATGAAGCGGTCAATACTTTGGCGAAATGCATGGAAACTACTTTCTAACCTTTTCACCAAGATACCTTTCATAAATCCACCCACGTTGCGTTGCTGTTGCTTTTCAAATTCACTTAAGGCCTTGTTTCCAATATAATACAACAGGGGGGTATATCGTGCATAGGTAAATTCAGCTAACTTTTTTATTGTTTTAATAAATGTATCCTCCAGTTCTCCTTCGTACTCATATACAATCTTTTGAGGGTTGTCAATATCAGGGAAAGTCAACTCCTGCTTTTGCATGTCCTCTTTGAAGTAGGTCATTATATCCTTACGAGTTCTGCGGACCATTACATAGCGAAGAATTCTGTTACGTATATCATCAGAAATCTCTTTAATTAACTCTTTGTATTTTGGATCGGTTTTTTCGAGTTTTTTGAGTTTAGTTCTAAATCTTGCAAAATATTTTTCAAGGTTGGGAATACCCGGTATGGTTGAATTTTTAGGAGCTTGAAATAGTTTTAGTTGAGCAAAGATGTCGTCAATAGTATTGTTTAATGGCGTTGCTGTTACCAAAATCATTTTTTTTCCACGGCAGATGTCAAGCAGATTGGCGTAAGATTGCGTGTTTTCATTTCGGAAACGGTGCGCTTCATCCACAACTATGTAATCGTAGCGTTCTAATCCCTTTTTTATTATGTGTTCCAATTTACCCAATGATTCAACCTCAAAACTTCTTATGCCAAAATCGAATAGAGAGTCTTTCCAATAATCCTTCAGAACAGGCGGGCAGACAACCAGTGTCCTTCCGTGTAGCTGTTGCAGCAGTAAAGCGGTAATAAAGGTTTTACCCAGTCCAACCACATCTGCCAAGAAAACCCCGTTGTAGGTTTCCAATATCTTTTTTGCCTGAATAGCAGCTTGGTTTTGATATTTTAATTTCATAAAACCATCGGGCAGAAAGGGTTCAAACTCATCTGCCAGGTTAATATCTTCTTCCAGATACTCATATATGAGCTTTAGATATAATTCGTAGGGCAAAATCTGATCGTTCAGCCATGTTCTAATCTGTATTGTATCCACAAAATCTTCCGAAATGTCAACTGCATCCTTCCAAAGATTATTGAATTGTTTTTCAGCGAATTGAACGTCCCTCTTTTGTCTTAGTTCAACATTAAATTCCCTGTTGGCTACAAAACCCGATTCGGAAAAATTACTTGAACCTGTAATGACGAAGCCATAATCGCGATCATCGGGCTTAAATCTACCGATGTAAACTTTTGCGTGAATGTTTCGAGTAGGGTAAGCTCTAATCTCTAATTTCTTTCCGTTACCATTTCTTGCTTTATCTGCTTCGGGATTAGGGCAATCGGTTTGAAGAAATTCGATAAACTTGCGAATACCTACTTCAATATTGCTGTCGTTTTCATTGCTGTTCTCAACTTCTTCTTTAAGGTTTTGTTGGTACAGCTTTTTAGTTCGTTGATGCGATTCAAAATCAATGGTTGAACTTTTCTGATGGTATTGCATTATTTTATATGATTCCCTGTCCACGCTAAGACCAACAAGAATTCTAACTTTTTCAAGCGGTTCTATGGCATTATAAAGCTGATAAAAACCACTTATCCTGAAATAGCCAACCAACACGTCAAATAGCTGAGTGTCTTTAAGTGTTGCCTTAAATCTACTCAGTAAAGTTTGCCCTTCTTCATTGGTGAAGAAAGTCAAGTCTGTTTGATCAGTATTATTGTCAGTGCTCATATTACTTACGGTATAAAATGGTGTTCAGCGTCTCTTCCGGTCCGTTTTTTAAAAACTTTAATTCTCCTATGTCCAACAGGATGAATGATTTGATATATTCAATTTCCATTTCCTTTTCTTCAACTTCTAGTTTCTTAGCCGGTGTCGGCAACATTTCTTTTGTTGCCACAAGTTCACTTCTTTCAATCTTGCTTAGAATAGAAGTGTCAATATCAAGTTCTGCTGCAACCTTTCAAAATGGTAATCCCAGCTGTTCACGCCTGTTTCGTAAATACATCTATTTTGTCGTTAAAACATGGATTAATTATTCAAAATTACTAATAGTTTTTATAAACGGCGTCCATGCGATGATTATAATTCAAGTTCCATTTTTGCAAGAGTTAGACTATGTGTGGGGGAAAAACCAAATATGCTTGAATATTCGTAGGTTGTCTTTTTCCACTGACTGTTAATAATGAATATCTCTTTAAGGCTTAGTACATTCATCCACCATGAGATAGTGCCGTAAAACCATTGCAATTTAATAAGGATTGTGTAACTTGGCATTTTAATTGTTCAGTCCATTTGAAAATGTAAAGAGCTATGAAAACACATGGTACGCTATTTACTAGATTTTTTCTACTATCCTTTTATCTCATTCTTTGTTTTCAACTGAATGCACAGGAGGTAATTAAAGTTAAAAATGCCAAAGGCGACGGCGTGATCGCCGGCCGTATAAGCTTTGAAGATGCACGGAATGAAGCCATTAAAAAAGCCAAAGTTGATGCCCTGCGCAAGGCAGGTATATCCGAACATATTGCGTCGTATGAGCAACTATACCGAAGCGAACTCAACAATGACTTTGCGGAATTTTTCAATTCCGATATTCAAACCGAATTACAAGGGGCTATTAAAGAATACACCGTTGTAAATCAAGAAACTACAACCGACCCACTCACTAAACTTCCCAGCATTGAGGTAACCATTGACGCCACAGTGATTAAATATTCTACCCGCCCCGACCCCACATTCAATGTTAAGGTTGAGGGAATAAAACAGGTATATGAAGTGGGAGAACACTTAAGTTTTACCATTTTCTCGACCCAAAATTGCTACCTGAATATTTTTGCCATTGCTGACGAATATACCTGTCTTCTGTATCCCAATCAGGAGCTGAAAGAAGTTTTCACTGAAATACCCGCACAGCAAAAAGTATCCTTTCCTTTTCGCCCCGACTTAAACGATTACGAGCTATACAAAGATTCAAAAAAGCCTGAAGTGAACCGAATAGTTCTTGTTTTCACTAAAAAACCTGTACAATACCTCAACCATACGGGCGGGTATGATCAGTTCACCTCTGCAGAGTCAATTTTTTCATGGATTTACGGATTGACCCCCGACGAAAGAAAAGTTGACTACCACGTTTTCACCCTAAGATAAACCCGTAAGTTCATTCCTTTTGATAGGATTGAATGGCATTTTTATAGTTCAGTTTACCCTTTCAGCGTAAAGCTATTGAGGCTGTTTAAAACCTCATCAACCTTTTGTGTAGGCTTAAGGCAACTATTGGCATGGCAGAGTTTTAGTCCATCCTCCTTTGAAGCCACTGTAGTACAAATGGGTACGGCTGACCGGTTGTTCGAAACGTAAGTAATCAGGAACGGGTGGGATGTTTTTTCAACCACCTCCCTCAGCATTTCCTTTCCCTTCTCCCCCACAGCCTGCAATTCAGCGGGTCCGATGGTGCACTTCAAATGGGCCCCTGCCCAACGATAAAGGTATGGGCCACCCTTAACTTGCTGTTCGCTGATCTTCAAAACCATCTCCCTGGCCATATCAGCATATTTCGGTTCGCGGAAGTAACCGGATAAGAAGAATAAATTATCGGCCATTACTGCATTGGATGAGGGCATAACGCCATCGGTCATCTCCATCTTTTTAACGATGAGATGGTTATGGTTATCTGAGGTGTAGAAGAACATCCCGTTTTTCTCATCAAAAAAGCCATTGATAGTAAAATCCATCCATTTTTTGGCTTTCAGAAGATACTCTTCGTCATGGGTTGCCCTGAACAATGCCAAATATGCCTCAACGAGAAATGCATAATCATCAAGGAAAGCACTAATTTTTGTCTCACCCTTGCAATGAACTCTGTATAGCTCTCCCCCATCATCCATCAATTTATCCTCGATAAATTTAATGGCACTAATGGCATCGGTTAAAAAACGGTCATCGTTAAATACTATGTATGCGCTGCTAAACGCCGTAACGGAGAGTGCGTTCCATGAAGCCAACTGCTTGTCGTCGGTGGCAGGTCGAATCCTGCGAGCCCTTTCATCAAACATTTTTTTCTTGGCACTTTTCAAACGTTCAGATACCTCTACTGGCTCTATACCCAGCAGGCATGCCGTTTCCTTTTCGGATGCTGCCAACCGCAATACGTTTTGTCCCAAATGGTTACCAGTGGCCGAAACGCCAAACGCTATGGAAAAGGCTTCGGCATTGTCGCCCAGAAAATTCTCTACCTCCCGTTTGGAAAAGGTGTAAAACCTCCCCTCCTCCCCCTCGCTATCGGCATCAATGGCGCTATAGTATCCCCCGTTGGGGGAAAGCATTTCACGTTTCATGAAATCTGCCACTTCATACACAATGCGACGATAGTTATCATCCTTAAAATGTTTGTAAGCCATGGAATACAAGCTAATCATCAGGACATTATCGTAAAGCATCTTTTCGAAATGCGGCACATGCCAATGCTCGTCCACCGAGTATCGGAAGAATCCGCCGCCAAGGTGGTCGTATATGCCACCATTCATCATTTTATCCAATGTATTACGTACATGTCCCTTCACCGTGTCATCGTTAAACAGCCACGCGTAATCCAACAGGAACATGAGCGAACCGGGCATGGGGAATTTTGGCGCACCCTTGTTGGCACCATGTCTTGCATCGAAATACTTGCTCCAGTTTTCTACATACTGCTTTATCACTTCAGGTGAGAGCATGCCCGATTTTCCATCTACACCGGTAATCAGAACGGTAGATAGCCCTTGGGTCAAATCGTCGGCCACATTCATAACCCTTTGCTTATTGGTAACCCAGGTAGAATGGAGGCTTCGGATGATATCCATCCAATGCTCGGTGCGAAAGTATGTACCGCCAAATACGGGACGACCATCGGGTAGGGTAAAGCAATTCAATGGCCAACCCCCCGAACGGGTGATTATCTGCACGGCGTTCATATATATCTGGTCAACGTCGGGGCGTTCTTCGCGGTCAACTTTAATGCACACGTAGTTTTCGTTGAGAAAACCGGCCACTTCCTTGTCGGAGAATGCCTCCTTTTCCATCACATGGCACCAGTGGCAACTACTATAGCCTATGCTTACGAGTATTAACTTATCTTCCTTCTTTGCCTTGGCGAAGGCTTCATCTCCCCACGGAAACCAATTCACCGGATTTGAAGCATGCTGCAGTAAATAGGGGCTGGTTTCGCCCGAAAGGCGATTATAAAACTTGGACATATTTTTGCATTATCACATTCACAACTGTTTTAACAAAATGTCGCACTTATTGTTGAAAACAAAGAACATGAAAAGGGTTAGAAAAGGATAAACTTTTATACTTTTGGCTAAATAATTGTGTTATATCCCTAACCGAAGAGATATTTATTTTTGTTCCATCAGCACTCCTCGACATGAAAAAAATATTTGCACTCGTTGTACTCACCCTAATGACTCTCACGGCATGTACCCAGGGTCACAAAATTGATGTGAAAATTGATGGTCTTAAGGATACCACCATTATACTGGGCTACCACTTTGGCGAAAAGAAGTTTGTTTCCGACACCGCTCTGGTTGACTCCGGAGGCAAGGCCGTTTTTCAGGGCGATTCTCTGCTCCCCGGTGGAATGTATCTGATTATTCTTCCTCAGCATACCTACTTTGATTTTCTCATAAGTGATAATCAACACTTCAGCATCCACACCGGTGTCGATAGCTTAACGCACAGTTTATCCTTTAAAAATTCCAAGGAGAATACGGCTTTTGCCAACTACCAACGGTTTATGGCCGACAAGCAGCAGAAAATGGCTGAACTTCGCAAGCAACTTCAGGCAGTTGCAAAAAACACCGATGAAGAGCAAAAGGTTATTGACCAAATGAACCTGTTGGATACTGAGGTAAAGAACTACTGGGACAGGGTTATCAATGAAAATCCGGGAACATTCTTTGCCAATATCATAAGAACGCTTAAACCCATTGAATTTCCCACTTTCGATATACCCGAAAATGCCGGTAATCCCGATTCGCTGAAATGGGTGATGAGCTATCGGTATAATCAGCAGCATTATTTCGACAATATTGCTTTAACTGACGATAGGCTTATTCGGACACCTTTTCTCCAGAACAGGATAGATAATTATTTCGACAGGGTTTTACTGCCAATTCCCGATACCATTAAACTCTATGCCGACAAGGTTATAGAGAAGACCCGTCCTAACGATAAAATGTTTCAGTTCATGGTATCTCACCTGTTGAGCAAATACCAGAATCACTCCATTATGGGCATGGATGGGGTTTTTGTGCATTTAGCCGAGAAGTATTACCTCTCGGGCGATGCAACATGGCTGAGCAGCGAACTGTTGACACAAATTGCTAACAGGGTTAACGAATTGAAACCCAATCTTATCGGAGAAATCGCACCCAATTTCAGGATGATGGATATCAATGGAAAAATGCGTGAACTACACGATGTGAAAGGGAAATTAATCGTTTTGTATTTCTGGGAACCGGGATGCAGCCACTGCAAGAAGGTTACACCTCAGCTCAAAGACATATACTCCAGGTACAAACAGATAGGATTGGAAGTGGTAGCTGTTTACACCCAAACCGAGATGGATAAATGGAAAGAGTATGTGGCCACAAACGAATTGAACTGGATAAATGTTTGGGATCCCAATCGGATAACCAACTACCATAAGTTTTACGACATTTACAGCACTCCCACCCTCTATATTTTGGATGCCAATAAAAAGATTATCGGGAAGCGTATAGGAATTGAATCGTTGGAGAAGTTTATTCAGGAAGAACTATACTAATCCGCTGTTAAATCCTTCCCAAATTCGGAAAGATTTTTGGCCAGCTCGGTGAGGCTGTTGACCTTGAAAACAGTTTCACCATTTTTAACAATCTCCCAGCATGAGCCTTCTTTCTCAACGATTAACCTAACCATAAGGCCTGCCAATTCTGCATCAACCACTTCGAAACCAAGCCTTTCAACTAATCGCCGGGTCCACGTTATACCATCCCCCTCCCCTTCAATGGCTATTTTATAATGATATTGACGATAATTCTGGAAAGTACCCGACCGAACATCGAAACGAACCTGGGTGTTCTCCAGCAGCTGACGGAAATGGAAATTGAGAGCCAGGTCTTCGGGAGCACCATGTACCAATCCATCGGGCAACATCATCCAAACCATGTCGGCTTCGCCCATGGCACCCTGCAGGTCGTGGGTAGAGTAAATAATTGTTTTGCCCTGCGATTTGGCCAACTGCGAAAGCAAGCGAACCACTTCAAACTTGTTGGGCAGATCGAGAAATGCCGTGGGTTCGTCAAGCAGAATAATCTGCGTATCCTGCGCCAGCGCAAAGGCAATCATTGCCCTTTGCCTCTCGCCATCGCTAATGGTCATTATATCCCTATGGGCAATGTGGTCAACCCCCACCATGGTCAGCGATTCATCCACAGCCTGCCAATCGCCCGGCGATAATCCCACCGCCCAACCCGAATAGGGGAAACGCGCCGTAGCCACAAAATCGCGCACCCTGAGGTTTGCCACCCTTACCGGGTCGGCAGGAACAAAACTGATGTATTTGGCCCGCTGCCTTCGCGATAATTCGCCTAATAGCATCCCCATAATATTGACAATGCCCGAGAGCAATGGTTGCAACCCTGCAAGAGCCCTGAGAAGTGTGCTCTTCCCCACCCCATTGCGGCCAATTATAGCTATTAGTTCTCCGGCATGCCCCTCCACCGTGAAACGGGGAAATATGGGGTTTTGCACCGTATAGCCCAATAAGGCATCAACTATTTCGATGGATGTTACCCTTGGCTTCATGGCTATACTCCTGCAAACTTCTGATTCTTAAACACTACGTAAATCACGATGGGTATACCCAACAGTGCCGTAACAGAGTTCAACGGCAGGGTTCTGTCCAGCCCCGGCAGCTGCGACACGATGTCGCAAAAAAGCATAACAGCACTACCCAACACCAATACTCCCGGAAGAAGAACACCATGGCTCGATGTTTTGAACAGCATACGGGCAACGTGGGGAACGGCAATACCAATAAACCCTATGGGTCCGCAGAATGCGGTAACCGCCCCCGCCAGTAGTCCGGTTGAAGCAAAAATAACCACTCTGGCGACAATTATATTGAGTCCCACAGTCTTCGAGTACGACTCTCCTAGAAGCATAACGTTGAGTATCCTGATGGAAGATATACTCAGCACCAAGCCAACGGCAACCGAAGCGGAAAAAATTACCAGATGAACTCCGGCAACAGATTGCAGACTTCCCATCGTCCATATAACAAATGCCTTAATCATGGGCTCGCTGCCGGAGTATTGCAGAATGCTCACCAATGCCGATGCGGCAGAGCCAAACATCATTCCCAGTATCAGAATGGTCATTATATCTTTTACCCTGAGCGATACGGCAAGGATTACCGTGAGCACAAGCAACGCTCCCAACCATGCAGCCCCCACCAGCGAGAGCCCTGTGAGCATGCCCGATGCATTGCCAAAGCCCAAAGCCGAAGCACCTAACACCATGATAGCCACACCCAAACCAGCTCCCGAGCTGATCCCCAACACATAGGGGCCCGCCAAGGGGTTACGAAAAACCGTTTGCATTTGCAAGCCGCTAACCGATAGGGCACTGCCAACCAGAACGGCAGCAATGGCTTTGGGCAACCTAAAGTCGTTAACTATGGTTTGCCAAACCTCGTTGTCGCCACGCCCCATTAAAATTTTAAAAACATCAGCCACGGGTATCCTAACTGACCCGATGAAAAGGTCCAAAACGAATAAAGCGATCAGCAGAATTACAAGGGAGGCGAATAGTACTACCCTCCCTGAGCGATTGCCTTTGTTTGCCATTTGTTCAGAACTCATTTTAGCCTTTTATAGTAAACCAGCCCATGATTGCCCGATTGGGGATAAAAAATCTTGGCCAAATCTCTAAGAATTAAATGAGGATTCACCGCCCCCGATTCCCAAAAATCGTTACCTCCCGCCGCATTTATACGACTATTATTGTTAAATACCCTTCCCTCCTTATAGGCGGGGAATAAGGTTGTACGAGGAAATTCCCTGCTTATGTCAGCCAAACTTAGAGCAGTGCCTGTATTTATCCAAACATCAGCTGTCATGCCCTTGGCCAAAGCCACCTCAAAGTTCAAAGGATAGCTCTGGTTTCCTTCGAGGTGAGAGAGAATGTAGTGGCCACCGGCATCATCAATGAGCGCAGCCATGTAGCTTTGGTTTCCCGGGAAAAACCAGGCATCCTGCCACGGAAGATTGATAAACACCTTGGGCTTATGGGTAGCAGCGGCCAAAGATTCCTTCACATCAAGATAATCTCTCTCGATTTGGGAAAATATGGTGCATGCCTCGTCATACTTACCGAACATGGCTCCGAAAACTTTTATCCACTCGGCCTTGCCCAACGGGTCTTCCTCAAGGTATTCGGCAATGAATACAACGGGAATATTCAACGATTTCAATTTCTGCAGATAGCCAACAGATTCGGACCCAACCCCATAGCACAATACGATATCGGGGCGGAGTTCCACAAGCAGTTCATAGTTAATCAGCTGTTCATAGCCCACATCCTTCACCAGCCCCAATTCGATATTTCGCCTAATCTGCGGATTGGATACGAATTGCGCTCCCGATACGCCCACCACACTATCCAACTCACCGATTTTTTCGAGAAAAGCAATATGCGTTGTGGAAAGACACACCACCCTCTTGACAGGCATGGGTATCACTGCCTCGCAGTGCTTAAAATCCTCACTATCGGCATTTTCAGTAAAAGCATACCGATACTTCACCCCCGTAGAACCCTGCCAGGGGTTATAAACATCTACCACTGCACCATTTGTCAATAGGTTGATGGAAAAGCTCTTGGCATATTGTACCTCCTGTCCAACCCCTTCGTCCCCAGTAGAACTTTCACGATGATGGCTTGGGGAGTTGCACCCGGCCATCAGGGCGAACATCACAACTGCAAGAGTTTTTAGGGTCTTCATTTCCTTTATAAAACTGACGATTAAGTTATTACAACCATATCAGTGTTCTGTCAGTAGACGGCTCAAAAGTAACAATATTAACCCGGATGTTTCAACTTTCGATTTACAAAACGGCTACCCTACTATCCATGCTTCATGTATCCGCCACAAGAAAGAGTTTGTCGGCATACCCTAATGCAAAAGAGGAAGCATCCTGCTTTGAGGGTTCATTACAGGATGCTTCGCATTGGCAAAAATCGAAATCAATATGGGCTGATAAAGCCCGACCAATATCTACTGAGCTTTGCTAAGCGCTGCAATCGCTTTTTCCGAAGCCTTCAGAATGGGGTCAATGGATAGCGGCTCGCCCACTCCACCTTTCATCCAGAGCTGAGGAATAACAGTGCCCTGCTCGAATATGCGCTGAATCTCGTTGGCAAAGTGCTTTCCTGCCAAGTGCTGCTCCAGCTGAAAACTTATGAGATGCCCCAGGGGATAGGCTGACAGGTATAAAGGATTGTCAATCATATGGCTGTAAATGGCCAGGATGGTCTCATCTTCCCCGCCAAAAACATCCTTGTAATAGCGATTCCATACATCCCTGGCAATACGCATGGTGGCTTGCTTCACCTCCTCGCTCGTTGCATTGGGGTTTTCGTAGAGCCATCTCCAAAGGTTAATATCCACCAGAGAGACACCCATAATCTCGTAGCACGACCACAGGTCGTCCAATGCCATCAGGTGGTCCTTCTCCGGATTATCATCCTTTATGTTGAGCACATCCAAATCGCGCTTCTGGAAGATGAATGCCAGAGCCTCGGTAAATGCTGTGTTTGGCACGCCATTCATCATGTAGTAGTCCACATCGTGCATGGTGATGGTTTGCTCCACGGTATGCCCAAACTCGTGCATGGCTATATTGAAACCCTTGTAGTTCATACCACTCCCCTCGATACGCGTGCGGAGCAGGGCAACATCGGAACGCATGGCGCCTCCCCAGGCATGGCCTGCTCCCCTGCTACCCTCAACCCTGATTTTCGATGCCAAGAAGTTGGCCTTCTCCTTACTCCAACCCAAGGATGTGAGAATGTTAGGAATTTCGTTTTCAAATGCCTGGGCACTGGTAAAGCGCTTACCAACAGCAGCATCCAGTTTTTCTGCAGGAATGGTACTACGCGATTTAAACCCATCGTACCAAATATCGAATGGCTCCAACGGTCTCCCCAACTTGCTGCTGATGAGGTTCCCCAAATCGCGCACCTGCTTAGAAGAAACCAAATCGATGAAAAGCTGCTCAACATCCTCAACGGAAAGTTCGTAGCTCCCTTCAAACGTACGCTGTATGTAGTTTGGCATGGTAGAATAAAATGGATCCATATCCTTAAGAGCCCCAAACAGATTTACCACCTGCTGGTAGCGGGTGTTGGGCTCGGGTTTGAAGTTCACCTTTTCGCCATCCTTCATCAGCTCATTGGTCACCGGATTCCATGTGTAATCAGGGTTATTAATCACCTCTTGCGGAATGGTCTGGTCGATAATTCGCTTCATCACAGCATATACCATTCTCTGATTGCGCAGTCCGTTTTCCGTGTCGGCATACTGAGATTTCAGCTCATCGCGCAGCCCCCAGTGGGTAATCAGCTTCATATCCTTCGGGAATAGAGCATTCCCATTCTCATCACGCAGATTCCCCATGTAGATATTGTATTCGCTGATGTAGGTATCGGCCTCGGTGCTGAGTTTGGAATAATTTTGGATTAGCGAAGCCGGAACTCTGGAGGTAAACATGTTACCCATACGGGCATAGGCCCATTGAAGCCTTGTCCAGCCCTCACCCAGCTGTTCTTTCTCGGCAAGTGAATAGTATGGGAAATTGAGCGCAGTAACAAACGCTATCTTGCTGGTAAACAGGTCTTCGGTCAGGTGTGCCCCGGCACTAAAACTGCCAAACATCATATCGATGGGTGTAATTTCGCCCATATCCAAATGCAAAGGGCGCATCAAATCCTTGGTTATCCTTAAAAAGTAGCCATTAAGAATTTCGTAACCCGCCGACAGCTTCTCAAAAAGAGTGTGAAGTTGTTGGGCATCGGCAACGAATTCTTCCTGGCAAAACGATTCGAAATCTTCAACGCTGCCATCGGAGGTGCGCCATAGGTTGGCCACCTGATTCACACCCCTTTCAATGCGGAACTGCAAATCCGAACCATGCTTTTCAATCAGTTTGTCAATAGTTTTTGCCACCACCTCCTTCGGAATGGGGCTTCCTTCGGGTCCCTTTTCGGCTTGCTTACACTGAACCATAATCATAAGAATTGGAATGGTTAATAACACTGCTAACTTTTTCATATTGGTAATGTTTAGGTTTAGGTTTATATTAAAAAAGTCAAGGTTTTTGCTTTGTAAAAATAATCATAAAAACTCTCTCGTGTTAGGCCAAACTAATAGATATCAAGAATTGTTGGAATTATTTTTAAGCGAATGGTTTTCTTTTCTTTAATTTTGCATCGGAATAATTAAAAACAGGATGAAACAGACAAAAACTATTGCCCTGGTAGCTCACGATCACCGTAAGAGGGATATGGTTGAATGGGTTGAATGGAACTGGCAAAAGTTGCTTCGGCATAGGTTGGTTTGTACCGGTACCACAGGAAAACTGGTAGAAGAGGCCTTCAAGCGCATGTATGGCGACGAGGCTAAAAAGCATATCGCAATAAAAAAATTAAAATCGGGGCCACTGGGTGGCGATCAGCAGCTGGGAGCCATGATTGCAGAAGGTGAAATAGACATACTCATTTTCTTTTGGGATCCCATGGAACCCCAACCCCACGACGTGGATGTTAAGGCACTGCTCCGCATTGCCAGCGTTTACAATATCCCCACAGCCACTAACCGATCCACTGCAGATTTTATCATAGGATCACCATTATTAGACGAGGTATATTTGCCAAAACTCGTTGACTACGAATACTACATAAACAGGAAAGTGGATAGTTAGAAGGAGGTTTTTTTGATCAACTATCGTTTGCCCTTTTTATCGTCCACTTTCAACTTCCTGAGTTGATCTATGGTCCAATTTATCCGTTTCGCATAGAAAGGGCTTGCCATTACGGAAAGGTATTCCTTTATATCGTCGAGAATTGGGATAGCATCGGGGCCAATGGCAATAATGGTATCGAGTATTCGAACTATTTCCTTGGCACTTGTGGTAATAAAGAAACGCTCCACCAAAGCATCCACGGCATCGGTGCCGAAAGAAACCAGGTTTTCAATATTCCCCTTAAGTATTTCATAGTTTATCCGAAGATCAACATCCTTGGGG
>JAKQEF010000042.1 GCA_029558675.1 Bacteroidota bacterium
TCAGAAAGCGCTCCTCGAAGCTGCCGGCCGTACTTCGAATCTGTTACACAATAAAAAGCATTTCGTCATACAATCGGCATTAGACCAATTTCACGCTGTTTATCAATTGAATGTTTACACATCGGAAGGCAATGCTTTTGCTCCCATCTACAATGAACTCCATCAGAATATTCAGGATGTGTGCGCCGAGTATGGCATCGAAATAGTGTCGCCACAGTTTTTAATTCAATATGAAAGCGCCCCTTCCATTACCCCACCTGTGGATACGCCGGAAGATGGCAAAAAAGGTAAAAAATAGAAAATAACCTCAATTCTATTTTCCTGCGATTTGGCAAAGTATTGTTGCCATTGTTTTGTGGATTCTTTGTATTACTAATAAGGACAATATCCATAATAAAAACAACCCCTTAAGCAATGAACTTTCTCCACTATCATATTGCAAAGCAGAGAAGTAATACTCTCTGCTCTCAAACGATTATAGCTTTTTAAATTTTAACTTTGCATTCACTTAAACCAACACAAAGTATAATGAAAACAAGACATTTCTTCGTATCGTTGCTTGCCGGGGTTATCCTTATTCTTGGAGTTTCCCAACCGGTATCCGCTTTTGAAGTTACCTCAGGAACACTGAAAATTACCCAGTACACCCTGCCAAACGGCTTGACCGTTATTCTTAACCCCGACAACTCCCTGCCCGAAGCTTTTGGGGTAGTTATCGTTAAAACGGGAGGCAAAAACGATCCTCCCGATGCCACCGGTTTAGCCCATTATATGGAGCACATGCTATTTAAAGGGACTCAGCAACTTGGCACCACAGATTGGGAGAAAGAAAAACCGCACATCGACCGGATTTTCCAGCTATACGAAGAGTTAGGCAACTCCACTCTCGAAGCGGACAGGAAAAGGATCCAGACTGAGATTAACGAGGAGTCGCTTAAGGCCGCTGAATTTGCCATACCCAATGAGATGAGCAACCTGATCAACAGTATTGGCGGCACCAATCTCAATGCCGGAACAGGCCCCGATTGGACCATATTCTTCAACAAGTTTCCTTCAAGTCAAATTTTTAAATGGATTGATCTTTACGCCCATCGCTTTATCGATCCTGTATTTAGAAGTTTTCAGGCTGAACTTGAGGTGGTTTATGAGGAGAAGAATATGTATGCCGATCAGTTTCAAGGCAAACTATTGGAGGAGTTTCAATCGTACCTCTTCAAAAACCACCCCTACGGACAGCAGCCACTGATTGGCACCATTGAGCATTTAAAAAACCCCTCGCTGAAGCGAATGCTTGAGTTTTACAAGAATTATTATGTGGCCAATAACATGGCGCTTGTGATTTCCGGTGATTTTAATATCGAAGAGATTGCGCCTGTTATCGAGGAGAAATTTGGGGCATTACCCTCCGGCCAACTCCCGGAAACCCACATAATGGTTGAGGAGCCGTTTGCGGGCAGAGAGTTTCATCAGGCCAAGCTAACACCTATTAAGATAGGTCTTCTGGGCTTCAGAACTGTTACCTCCGATCACCCTGACTATGTACCCCTGGAAATGGCTCTCAAAGTTTTAAACAATAGGTACCAAACGGGATTGTTAGACAAGTTGAGCATTGACGGGAAGGTGCTTGGTGCTCAAATACTTACTCTTCCTTACCACGATCATGGGGCTGCCATAGCACTTTTTATCCCCAAAATAGTCGGGCAAAAACTTGAGGCTGCTGAAAAGTTGATAATGGACGAATTGGCAAAGCTACGTAATGGTGAATTTGACGAATGGGTTGTTGATGCCGTTAAAAATGAAACCTATGTTAGCTTTACCCGGGATCTGGAAAATATCTACAATAGGGCAACGCTATTTGCCGAGGCATTTGCCAAGGGTGAGACCATTGAAGAAGCACTGGCATACCCGGAAAAGGTAATGGGAGTAACCAAGGAAGATATCATACGCGTGGCCAATAAGTACTTTGGCAATGACTACCTGGCTTTCTATTCCAAAACAGGATTCCCCAAGAAGGAAAAAATCGACAAGCCGGGCTTTAAGCCCTTGGTTGCCAACACAAACGCCAAATCAGTGTATGCCAATCATTTTGAAAAGATTGTTACAAGAGAAACCACATTCACGCCCATTGACTTTAACAAGGATGTTGAATATCGCGCCATTGACAGGGGCATAGATCTATACTATGTAAAAAATCCCATGAATGACATATTCACGCTCACTATTAAATATGGTGTGGGAAGCCATCATATTAGACTTCTGGATAAGGCTGCGGAAATGATGTCACTCTCAGGCACCGAAAACAGAAATGTTGATGAGTTAAAAAATGAGTTTGCAAAGATTGGCTGCTCATACTCCATTTGGAGTAGTGAAAGTTTTACCCAGGTGCGAATTGAGGGCCTCGAAGAGAATATCAAGCCTGCGCTGATGCTGATCAACGAATTGATTACAACCCCCAAGTTGGAACAGTCAAAGTTGAAAACGATGATTGACGGCGAAAAAGCCAATAGGAAATTTGAACGATCTGAGCCCGATAACGTTGCATCGGCACTTTTCGAGACCGTGCTATACGGGAAAGAATCGCATTACATCGACCGCCCAACCATGGATCAGCTTAAAAAGCTCAAAGCAGAAGAGCTAACTTCCATCTTTAAGCAGGCCACGCAGCATACCGCAGTGGTGCATTACGTAGGCAAAACCCACCCAGACAGTATTAAGAATATCATTCTCAACACCGTTACCTTTGCCACCGAACCCAAAACGGTTCAAACACCGGTTGAAAGGCTGGCCAAAAAGTTTGATGAGAATACCATCTTCTTTGTCAATAAGAAGAAGGCACGTCAAAGCAAAATCTTTTTCTTTGCCAATGGGGAGGATTACAACATAAGCATAGA
>JAKQEF010000048.1 GCA_029558675.1 Bacteroidota bacterium
CCGGGATCTTTTTCGCCCACAAAACCGGCCTGAAAACCGCTGCGTGTTTGATATGTATAGCGTGTGTAAAGTCCCAATTTATTGCCTGCATATCGGGTGGCATCGGGATTGCTTGCAGGCGGGGGTTTATACCCTTCAGGAGTTTCGATAAGCGATTTGGCCCTGAAAAATAAATCGTGTTTGCCACGTTTAAATTGGGGCAATGACGTGTCTTTTTTCGCCTTGTCTTCAAGGGTAATGAATGGTATAAGCCTGACAATATCGCTGTAATCAAAGCCAATTACAAGTTGCAACTCGTAAATGGTTACAATCTTCCCGTTCTGCTTAATATAGTCGAGCAGGGATTGAATCTGAAAACTGGTTAAAAATATTAGCTTGTCCAGCTCTTCGCTCGTTGCACTATTGATGTTGATGGGGTTCTCGCTCAGGTAAATTAAATCCTCTGCCAGAGCGTCGGGGTCAACTCCCTCTTCGCCTGAAGCAACCATATCTTCCAGAATGTCGGCTATAACGCTTTGGGGATCAACCTCGGGTATTTGCCCAAGGGAAGTGTTTGCCAAAAGGCAAATAATGGAAAGGGTTAATATTAACCTTATCAACTTCATTGATCTGCAGAATCATCGGGTAAACCTTTTTTCTTCCCGCCAAATTGGTAAGCAGCCGTGAAGTGGGGTGTATAGCCCATGTATTCGTGACGCGTAAAGGCTGCACTAATTTGAATCGGCCCTTTGCTATAGCCTATCCCAAAGCACATAAGCGAAGGATTTGTGGCCATCCCGATCCTAAAGGCAAGGTTAGGCAAAGGAGTGTACTCTACACCACCCTTAAATGATTGCTTTTCATCAATGTTTTTCTCAACCCCGACTGTCAATAGCACCCTTTCCCCCAGAGTGTAGGCCAAACCAAAATCTACGATCGTTGGGATTCTCTCGTCCCGTAGGATTTTACTTCGCGTTGGGTTCAGGATATGAAGGCCTACGGTTAGATCGGGAAAAGGAATGTAAAGAATCCCCCCTTCGGCCGTAAAGGCTGCGGTACTGCCATATTCACCGGCAATGTAAACATGATGAACATTCAGCTGCACTCCTGCGCTAAGGGTAGGCATCAGCTTCATGCCATAGGCCAATCCCAGTTTGGTTTGGCTAAACTGGGAAAAACCCAAACGCTTAATCGAAATTCCGAGAGAGCCCGGGCGAACGGGAATAATCGATCCTAAGGCGGAGAAGCTTAGCTCGGGTGTGATAAACCGATTCTCGTGATGAACTCCAATCCACGCATACTCTTGATACCCTAAACCTGCCTGATTGTAGAACAGCGACCAGGCGTCGGGGATACTCACCCCGGAATATCCCAATGCTATAGCCCTGCTTCCCGGTTGCTCCACGGGAAATCCGGCCGAAACCCTTTTGCAAGGTGTGAATACACAGGCTAACAGAACGGCAAGGAATATTACCCTATGCAGTTTCGATGGTTCAAATCGGGTATATGGATGTTTCCCTGTCATTATTGGTTTGTTCTATACTCAAAATGTATTTTCGACAGCTCCTCATTGGCAGCAACAACCTTTTTGGCCAAATCGTTTTTGAAGTTAACAACCCTTTCCATGACATCGTTTTCTCCCGTTCCAATAATCTGTGCAGCCAGAATGGCTGCATTGCGCGAGCCATTTAGGGCAACGGTGGCCACGGGAATTCCGGCAGGCATTTGCAGAATGGAGAGGATAGAATCCCATCCGTCGATTGAATTGGATGACTTAATGGGTACCCCAATCACCGGAAGCGGAGTGAAAGCAGCGATAACCCCGGGCAGATGAGCTGCCCCGCCGGCTCCTGCAATAATGACCTTAATTCCTTTCCCTAAGGCATTGCGTGCAAATTCAGCCATCCGGTCGGGTGTTCTGTGAGCAGAAAGCGCATTGAGTTCGAAGGGTATTTTAAGGTCGTTGAGCAGCTTGCATGCGTCTTCCATAATCGGCATGTCCGAAGAACTGCCCATGATAATGCTAACTTTAGGATTCATTGCGGTTCCGTTTTTTTATTTTTCGTCTAAAATAACTCTTTTCAAGTTTTCTTTCAAAGATAGCTTTTGCAAGGCATGTGAAAAACTTCTTTTCCGCCTATTGGTTGGGTCAAGTGTCAACTTTCTTTACAAGGCAAACCCTAATCATAGTACTGAGGGGCAATCTGTTTGTGAGTATTGACACACAGAGTATGCACCTCTTCAATGAAATGGCCAATTTCCTTTTCCCTGTATTCATCGGGTAGGATTGCAGGCAGAATTCGCATTTTGAGAACCTGTTTGCCCTTAATAGTGTAGCCATTTTTTGGGATTACTTCCATCGATCCATCAATGATTACGGGCAGAACAGGGTATTCGGTTTTTTTTGCCAAAACGAAAGCTCCATCCTTAAAACGTTTTATTTGTCCATCGGTAGAGCGGGTCCCCTCTGGAAAAATAAGTACAGATGTATTTCTGTTTAGGTGATATTGGGCTTCCTTAACCATTTTTAAGGCTCCCTTTAAGCGTGTCCGATCGATGGTAATGTGGCGGTTTAGCCAAAGGTTCCAGCCTATCACAGGGATATTGAATATTTCGCGCTTTGCTACCCACTTGAAATGCATACGGAGCCGGTAAAGCAGCACTATGTCCATTGCACTTTGGTGGTTTGAAATGATGATGTAGGGCTGTCCTTTGCGGATATGCTCCTCTCCCTGAATATCAATTTTCCAAAAAGGATTTATTCGAATATAGAACATGGCCCAAAAGATGGAATACCTATGGAGCAATCTCAACTCCTTATCCCACCAGGCTGTAAAAAGCCACACAAGAATATTGAATGCAAAAAATATAATGCTTGACAAACCGATTAGGGTCCAAACAAGGGGGGTTGTAAAGTACTTAACCAAAAATCTGTACATGTACTCGGTACTTTTAATAGTGTACGCTTCAATTGTAAAGCATGAAAAGCAATGACAAAGTTAGACATTTCATTCGTTTATAAGGCTTCATCCATTTTTTATAATTTGTGCTATATCCTAACCTTTCCTTATTCCAATCCGTTATTTTACCCGGATACTTATTTTGCAGTGGGTTAAAGAGGTACATCCCCATAATGAAGAAAATTTTTAATAAAACTTTTTGATTATTTTTTTTGGCACTACCTTTGCAATCATTAAGACATTTTTACAAAGGGTTAGTTTTATCCCATATGTATATGTTGGTTAACAGAAACAAATTATTTAGACTGAAATTTATTATCAGCTTATTTCTGCTGATTTTATTCTATCTTCCGCTTTTTGCACAGGCCCCTACTTCAGCAGAAAAGGAACCCACCGATACCATTGTGCTCATTAGCGGTAGGAAAATGGCAGCTTTTGTTCAGAATGTATCCCCCAGCAAAATATCATACTTCCCCATAGGTTCAAAGGAATTAAAGGATATGGACCGCAAGCAGGTGCATAAAATAATGTACCGTAATGGCAGGGTTGAAACATTCAATACGATGGCAGTGCAGGTTGTATCCGAAGGTGATTGGCAAACCGTCATCCTTACTGATAACATGGATGATGTGGAGGGTTTTTTCGCTTTGGGTGAGGTACAGGCTCAGTCGTCGCCAAAAAGCCGCAATGCCCGTTCGGCACGTCAAAGTGCCGATATCCGCCTAAAGAAAAGGGCGGTGAACATGGGCGGATTAGTGGTATTCATTACCAAGCGTGAATCGAAAGGTGGCTACGGCGAAACCCCTACCCACTACGTTGAAGGCATCGTTTACGGATTTGAACCGCCTGCCGAATAGCCTAAATCATTTTTTTATTCAAATATAAAAACCACAGGAAAAGTAAGATTAACCCTTACGGGTCTTCCTCTTTGTTTTCCCGGTTGCCACTTGGGACTCGATTCAATAACACGAACCGCCTCCTGGTCAAGTGCCGGGTCAATGCCCCTAACAACCTTCACATTGGTAACTTTTCCGTCGGGCTCCACAATGAAGCTGACAATAACTTTACCCTGAATGCCGTTTTCGGCTGCGCTCTCCGGATACTTTATGCTCTTAGCAATATAATTGCTGAATGCATTGATATCGCCACCTTCAAATACAGGCATTTCCTCAACCACAATAAATATTTCTTCCTCCTCTACGTCCTCCTCCTTTTCGGCAAACGTCACTATTTTTACCATGGTTTCGTCATTGTCTTCAGTAGCAAGAGGATGTCCAACATCATCTAAGTCAATATTCCCGGCTGCCTTATGGCGCAACGCTTGCTTGGGCCTTCTTTTGCTACTTGCCTGTCCCGCCGAAGGTATGGGCTTGGGCGGAGGAGGTACGGCAGCAAGTTCCGCAATTGGAATAATTTCTTCTTTGCCTGTGCTCACCTCCACAGCATGGGGCCGGGCGATACCGGAGTCGGCAGCCTGTCCATACTGAAACAGTTCCGCTTCTACAGAGATATCTACCATATCATCTATGACAATCACCTCATCGGCGTTCACATTTGTTGACTCAACTATGGTTAGTGGGGGGGCAAGAATTTTTTGGGTTGCTTCGGCTGCGGGTTCATTGGTGGTTCTCTCACGGGTTTCTGTAATCATAGTTCTTTCCTGTGAAGGAGACGGCTCCGGGGCAGCAGCGTGGGGTTCATGTTCGATTTTTTTCTCTTTTTCCATGGGAAGTTGTTCCGCAATTTCAAGCGGTTGAGAGATGCGGCTTAGCGAGTGGTAAACAAGTGCCGATATGGAGATAAGAACAAGCAGGGCAGCGGCAATTTTTAAATAGAAGGGCACACCTATTCGTCTTGGCGTGGTGCCGACTTTTTCATCAATAGCCCTGTGTATCCTCTCGGCCATTGCAACCATGCTTTGGGGAGAATCCATCAGACTCAAGCCTTCCAGCTCATCAGCACACATGGGGCACACAGCCAGGTGTCGTTCCACTCTGTTCATCTCAACACCCGTGAGCCGGCCCTGCAGGTATGCAATCAGCACCTCCTGTGCAATACACTGTGAGCTGTTGTTGGGTATATCGATTTTAGGTTCCATATCCTGATAAGCTGATTTTTAGATTTCGTTTGCCGTTTTGTATATAGCTCTTCACCTGATTCAGGGTGTAGCCCGTGATATCGGCCACCTCCTGGTAGCTCTTGTCCTTAAGGTAGAATAGCTCAATACAAATACGCTGCTCTTCCGATAGGCTCCCCAGCTCGCGCTGCATTTTCCCAATTTGCTCCTCCATGCCATCGTCACTTCCATGATACAAATCCTGGTGAAATTCCATAAGGGGATTCTGAAAATTTATGAAATCCTGTTGATGGGCTGTTTCATACTTCTTGTCCCTAATCTCATGCAGGCAGTAATTTTTGGTTACCATGTAAAGCCACGATTTGAAGTTGGAAACCGAATGTTTTTTCAAATCCTCGAAAAGCTTCTCAAATATTCCCATGGCGGCGTCCTCGCACTCATCCCTCCTGCGCAGATATTTCATGCATACGGCCAGCACAAACCGTGTGTATCGTTTGTAAAGAATGCCCACCAACTCCTTGTCGCCTTTCAGGCGATAGGCATCGATAAGCTCATTATCGGACAGGTTCTCTATACCTTTTTTTAAAGCCAATGTATTGACCCTGAGTTAAATTTTTTAAAAGTATAAAAAATAATTGATACTGATTATGGAAATCTGCCTACGCTTGTATCCCTATTGTAAACGAACCCAAGTTTAATTTTAATACTTTGAAATCATGAAAAGACTATTAGCAGTAGCATCAATAATTTTATTGGGCTCATTTACAGGCGTCAGTAAGTACACTGGCACTATTTCGGGGTTGGTTTCCGATGCAGAGAACGGAACCCCTGTTGCTTCGGCCATCATTGAGGTAATGCAAGGCAAAACAATTATCAAAAAACAAATTGCCTCCAATGACGGTAAGTTCACATTACAGGTTAATGAGGGAAGCTATAATGTAAGGGTAGCGGCAAAAGGTTATTCACAACGCACTGTAGCGGTTTACGTTAAACGCGACGAGGTGTCTGTTGTGAATGTTGTTTTACAAAAGGAATATGTTGCAGAGGAACTTAATGTGGAGGCCATCCCAGCCAAACCGGGTAAAAGGTTTCTGAAAAGCCGTACGGACGAATTGGGTATGATGGCCGTGGGCATGCCCTCGGCGTATGGAGGCGGTTTTTATACTGCTGATTATGATGGGTCATTCATTGACCACAATACGGAGGAGTATGATTTCATCAATGAGAACGGATTTAAGGATGCCCTTAAGGATCCGCTTTCCACATTCTCGGTTGATGTTGACAGGGCCTCCTATTCAAATGTTCGCCGCTTCCTGACGCAAAACCAGAAACCCTACAGGGATGCCGTTCGAATTGAGGAGATGATAAACTACTTCGATTACGACTATCCGCAGCCCACCGACGGGCATCCCTTTTCTATCACCATCGAGGGGGACAAGTGCCCCTGGAACCCCGACAGGCAGCTGGTGATGATAGGCCTTAAGGGCGAAAACCTGAACGAAAAGGATATTCCACCAAGTAACTTAGTGTTTCTTATAGATGTTTCGGGGTCGATGTATCCCGAAAATAGGCTGCCCCTTTTGAAACAGGCTTTTAAGTATTTGGTTGATCAACTTCGCCCAGAGGACAGGGTATCCATAGTTGTGTATGCCGATGCCACCGGGTTGGTGCTCGAATCCACTCCCGGAACCGATAAGCCTAAGATTAAAGCAGCCCTCGATATGTTGCAGGCAGGTGGTTCTACGGCTGGGGGACAGGGTATTCAGTTGGCCTACAAAGTGGCCAGGGAGAATTACATCCCTGGCGGGAACAACCGCGTAATCCTTGCCACCGATGGCGATTTCAACGTGGGTGTTAGCAGCACTTCGGAGCTGGTGAAGTTCATTGAGAAGAAACGTGACGATGGGATCTTTCTCACAATCCTTGGCTTCGGAATGGGTAACTACAAGGACGGGCGCATGGAGCAGCTCTCCAATGCCGGCAACGGCAACTACGCCTATATCGACAATATTCTTGAGGCCAAGAAAATGTTTGGCACCGAGCTGTGGGGAACCCTTTACACCATTGCCAAGGATGTGAAGATACAGGTGGAGTTCAACCCCGCAAGGGTGAAAGCCTATCGGCTTGTTGGCTATGAGAACCGCATACTCAATAAGGAAGATTTTAACGACGATAAGAAGGATGCGGGCGACATTGGTTGCGGCCATACGGTTACCGCCCTCTACGAAATAATCCCCACCGATTCGCATGAGCAGGTTACCGATATCGACCCGCTGGAGTACACCAAACAGGTGGTAGGCAATAGCAAGGATTTGATGAACGTGAAGATCCGTTACAAGAGGCCCAACGAGGACACCAGCAACCTCATCACCCAAAAGGTGGAGTGGAACAAGCTGACGAAGACCAACAACTTCCTGTTTGCCTCCTCGGTGGCCGAGTTTGGCATGCTGCTGCGCGAATCGGAGCATAGGGGCAACGCCTCATTTGCGCAGTCAATACAGCGGGCAAAAGGATCACTTGGGAAGGATGAGTTTGGTTACAGAGCGGATTGTCTCAAGATGATGGAAATAGCCGACATGCTGTATAGGTAAATCGTTTATTGGCCTTTCAAGAAAAAACGGGAATAATCCCGTTTTTTTTTATGCGATTTCGTAGTTATGGAATAATTTTTTGTACTTTTAGTTAATATTTTCCCATGGTTTTTCTGCAAATACACAGTACTAATTCTCAAAACTCTTGGATATGACAAAGCATAATGAAGAAAAGAAATCGGTTTCCAAACATGAAAAAAACAAAACTCCAAAAAAGGAAAAACCGCTTAATGATGATGGAACAATAAACTACGAAGCCATAGAGGATAAAAAGAAGATTAAGACACAATTTTACGAGGAGGAAATGGCAAGGCTTCAGGTGGAGCTGATGAAGCTACAGGAGTGGATAAAACACGAAAAGCTTAAAATGGTAATAATCTTTGAGGGACGCGATGCCGCAGGCAAAGGGGGTGTGATAAATACCATTACCGAGTGCCTAAACCCCCGCTATTGTCGGGTGGTTGCATTGGGTGTTCCCACTGAGAAGGAGAAAACCCAGTGGTACTTTCAGCGTTACGTACCCCACCTACCGGCGGCAGGAGAAATGGTGCTTTTCGACCGTAGCTGGTACAACCGCGCGGGCGTGGAGCGTGTTATGAATTTCTGTTCAGAGGAGGAATACATCGAGTTTCTCAGGTCGTGCCCTGAGTTTGAACGTATGCTCGTACGCTCCGGAATCATGGTGGTTAAGTACTGGTTCTCAGTGAGCGACAAGGAGCAGGAAAAGCGTTTTCAGGCACGAATAGATAACCCCATTAAGCGCTGGAAACTAAGCCCAATGGATGTCGAATCTAGGAATAGATGGGTGGAGTACTCCAAGGCCAAGGATAATATGTTTGCTCACACCGATATCAAGCAGGCACCCTGGTACGTGGTTCATGCCGATGACAAAAAGAGGGCAAGGCTGAATTGTATCAACCACTTGCTAAGTCTTATCGACTACAAAGACCTCACTCCTCCGCCAATTAAATTGCCCCCGAGGAAAGAGGACCACTCCTATGTTCGGCCGCCCATTACAGACCAGAATTTTGTTCCTGATGCATATTAATGGGTGAATTTGGGAACAGGCTTTTTTATAGGAAGTTTATCATCTTTACATTTGTTGCGTGCCATAGTAATCCGAACTCCCATAAGGGGAGTTTGGATTATTTATGATAGTTACTAATTATTTATTTCACTGATAGTTCATGGCATTGCTATGGGTTTTCGTTGTGGTGTTATCCACGCTCTACGGGGCGATGGTGGTTGCTTTCATTGTGGGGTTACTGAGAATTCCTAGGGAGAATGGTATTCCGACGAGACAACCCATCCCGATATCGGTGATAGTCCCCATTCGCAACGAGGAACACAATCTGGATGGCCTGTTGAGTTCGCTTGCCGCACAGGACTACCCGAAGGATTTTTTAGAGGTTATCATGGTGAATGACCATTCCACCGATTCGAGCAGCGATAGGGTAAACAGTTGGCGACCCGAAATGGATAATCTGCTTATGGTGGGCCTACCTCATGGTACCACAGGAAAGAAGAATGCAATGGCGGTCGGAGTTGAGAGGGCTAAGTATGATTTTATTGTACTTACCGATGCCGATTGTTCCCATCCCAAATCATGGCTTGAGGCCATGGCACAGGGATTTGATACAGAGGAAACCAAAATGGTAATCGGCCCGGTGATGATAAAATATGGCACAAATTTCTTCCAACGGATGCAAACCCTAGAACATGCAAGCCTTCAGGCAGCAACATTTGGGGGATGCGGGCTGGGTATCCCATTTATGGCCGGATCGGCCAATTTGGCTTTTCACAGGGAACGCGTGGGGTTCAACAGGGAGATGTTAAACCCTGCACACCCGTCGGGCGACGATGTTTTTCTTTTGCATGGTGCCAAGCGACAGGGGCGGGGTGCCATTGGGTGCGTACACTCGCCACAAGCACTAGTTAACACTAAGCCGGCGGAGGGCTTAACGGAATTTTTGTTTCAAAGGGCAAGATGGGCTTCCAAAGCACCTCTTTATAGAGATGTTGTGGCCATTCTGGTTGCCTTGACAGTGTTGATATTCAATCTCATGCTACTGTTCCTCGTGGTTTCGCTCTTTTTCATCCATGGAGCGCCGTTGGCTTTGGCTACTGCCTTTTCGGTAAAAACGCTGGTGGATTTTCCCTTGCTGTGGATTTACCTTAAAAGGTACGGTAAGACATCCATATTGTGGGTTTTTATACCTTTGCAGTTGTTATACCCCTTCTACATTGCCCTGGCCTTTGCCCTTTCGGGGATGGCTCCGGTGAGGTGGAAGCGGGATTCGGCTTAGTTTACGTATTGATTACGGTTAATGGTTGATATCAAAGGTAGGTCAGGTTCGCCCTGGCGTATTGCAGCAAGGAGGTTTGTGGGCAACAGGTTATCGTTGGCATCGGCGCTATTCATAGGGCTGGTGGCATTGATAGCCATATTTGGCTACCTCATTGTTCCCGACTCAACCCCCGGAACCAACAACCAACATTTGGAGTTGGCTACCAAGAAGCCCGGCTTTGCATGCCGATTTTTTCTCATCCCCGGTTCGGCAGCAACCCAAAGGGTTGGCATTATTAAAAAGTTTTTCCGGGGGCAAAGCAATCCCTATCGGGAGGTTCCCATCCTTTCCCATGCTTTTCGGGGTTGGGATATTGTCCTCACGGAATACGTTGAGCCGGATGACAGCATCACCATCGTATCGAATTATGGCATGGCTGGTATTCTCTTTCCTGACATTAAGCAGGACGATGTGGTATTCGCCACCGATTCGCTGTTTATCAACACTGATGGTGTGCAAAGTGCATTCTCCCGCAAAGAGTTGATTGAAAGGGTTGAGAGAAACCATATAGTCAGGCGAAAATTTTGGCTTGGCACCGACAGGTTTGGTCGCGACATGCTGAGCCGTTTGATAATCGGCTCAAGGGTATCCCTGTCGGTTGGCTTCGTTGCCGTGGCCATCTCGCTCCTCATCGGGATCACACTGGGTGCAACGGCTGGTTACTTCCGCGGTTGGTACGACGATGTGGTGATGTGGCTGGTAAATGTGGTTTGGTCTATCCCCACCCTGCTCATGGTTATAGCACTGACCATGGTTCTGGGGAAGGGATTCTGGCAAATCTTTGTGGCTGTGGGTCTAACCATGTGGGTTGAGGTGGCTAGGGTGGTGAGGGGACAGGTGATGAGCCTGCGCGAGAAGGAATTCGTGGAAGCAGCAAAGGTTATGGGTTTCAGTACGGCCCGGATTATTTTCAAGCATATCCTCCCCAACGTGCTGGGACCGGTGGCTATCATTGCTGCCGGGAACTTTGCCACAGCCATACTGCTTGAAGCAGGCCTCGGGTTTTTGGGCATCGGGGTGCAACCGCCAACCCCGTCGTGGGGAACCATGATTAAGGACCACTATGGTTACATCATCATGGACAAGCCATTCCTTGCCATCCTTCCGGGTGTAGCCATTATGCTGCTGGTTTTGGCCTTTACCCTTATGGGTAACGGGTTGAGGGATGCTCTCGATCCCAGGGAAGCATAACTTACCTTATACTTTGTCCTGATTTGTCCCCTTTTAGTGCGACAGATACAGCCTTTCAATAATTTTTAAGTACCCGGTGGAGGTATAGGTTCTTATCTTAACCTCTTTTATTGTTCATTTTCATTGCTCATTGATTGTACCGCAAAGAAAAAAACTCCGTAAAACTTAGCGGCATCTCAGTGTACCTCTGCGGTACTAAAAAAGGAGTAACGCAAAGAAGCAAAGAACCGCAAAGAACCAAATCTCCAAAGGCTCGAAGCGCAAAAAAACTTTGCGAAACTTAGCGTTACATAGCGCAACTCTGCGGTAAAAAAAGTAAATCGCTATACATTAATCGAATATGCGAATAACCGAATTAGCGAATTTACGAATCTGCAAATCAACGAATTACTAATTACTAATTACTAATTGCTAATTGACCTCAAGTCATTTATTCTTCAGCTTCTCAACCTCATCCATAAGCTTTTCTATGGATTTCTGCTGTTTTTCAATCATTTCCTGCTGTTCCTGTATAGCCTTAATAAGTACTGGCACTAACCTGTTATAAGACAGGCCCCACAGTTCGGACTCCTCATTCTCAGGTTTGTTTACCGCTTCGGGGATAATTTCGTACATTTCCTGGGCCACCAGCCCAATCTCCTGTTTCCCTTTAGGAGCAATTTTTATGACACTTTTCTCGGTAATGGAGTTATGGTGAAAATAGGTTTTTGGTACCATACGCATTACCTGTTCCAACCCGTATTGTATGGGTTGTTGGTTGGATTTAACACGGCTATCGGAATATTGTACCCAATCATAAGCCTGCGCCATACCCACCCATAATGAACTATTATTGGGCAATTGTAACGCATAGTTGGGTTTAGTTACTGTCAGTAAACCAATTCTACCGCCTTTAAGTACAGTCATGGCATTTTTTCTTTCATTATAAGCATACCCACTACCAATACCGATAACAAAAACGGGATCATTTTGAAACCAAGAAGTTAAATTAGAACCTTCATTAACATTATACCTACCTATGGCAGTCATGGCATAAGAATCTGCATCAGCATAATACCCCATAGCAGTGGAGTAAGTACCTTTAGCTTGTGATTTCTCACCCATAGCGGTAGAGTATTGACCGGAAGTTACAGTCTCAAGACCCATAGCTATAGAACCTTGACCTAAAGCCTTTGTAGTATTACCCATGGCAGTTGAATATTTGCCTGATGCCTCTGTGTAATAACCCATGGCAGTGGAATAATCTTCGGAAGCCTTTGTATCTCTTCCCATGGCTATGGAAGTACTACCCGAAGCCTCTGTACGAGACCCCAAGGCAGTGGAATAATTACCTGAAGCTTTTGTTTGAAACCCCATAGCGGTAGAACTGACAGATGACGCCTCTGAAGCAAATCCCATAGCGGTGGAATAATTACCTATCGCCTTAGTTTGCCTACCCATTGTTGTAGATCTTTGACCTGAAGCTAGAGTGTTGTCGCCCATGGCGGTGGAATTATATCCCGAAGCTACAGTATTGTCTCCCATTGCCATGGAAAAAGCTCCTGAAGCAACGGTGGATATTCCTATTGCTGTAGAATTTATCCCCGAAGCTGTAGAGTATTTCCCCATGGCAATAGCATTATATTTTGTAGCTTTTGTTTGATAACCTAACGCTGTGGAATAGGGCCCTTCCGCTTTAGTATCAACACCCATGGCAAAAGCGCCTATCTTCTCCGCTTTGGCACCCTGTCCCATGGCAAAAGAGTATTCTCCTATAGCCTGTGGAGGTAGGGTAATAACACCCGCTGAATCAACCCCTGCGCTACCAAAGGCAAAACTTCTATACCCCTCTGCCACGGCCCCACGCCCAATGGCGTAGCTCTCCTCACCTTGGGCATCGGCATCTTCGCCAAAGGCAAAGGAATTTTTTTGGCGTGCTTTGGCTTCATTCCCTATGGCGGTAGAGTAATCACCCAGCGCTTGGGCTTGGTAGCCCATGGCCTGCGAGTATTCGCCCTTGCTCTTGCTCTCGAAGCCCACTGCAAAAGAGTTTTCTCCCACATTTTCAGGCGACTCTACCAGCACCCTACCCGCCATAAAGGCATTCTTCTGGGGGTACCACAGCACGCGGTTCTCGGCGGGGTTGATTATGCCTGTGGCATCGGTGGTGATATCGAAGAAGTTTGCTGCCGATTTTTCTCCGGCCTTAAATCCCGTGAGCCCGCCAATGGCGAAACCGCTGCGGTTGCCCTTGGCTTGATCGTCGAACAGCACCTGTGTTCGATCACGCGACACGCTGAGGAATTCATTTTCATCATCCTTTAAGCCTGTTAGGCCACCAATGGCGAAGCCGCTGCGATTGCCCTTGGCCTGATCGTCGAACAGCACGCGGGTTTGCTCGCGCGAAACGCTGAGGTACTCCTTCTCATCGTCCTTAAGGCCCGTGAGCCCGCCAATGGCGAAGCCGCTGCGGTTGCCCTTGGCCTGATCGTCGAACAGCACGCGGGTTTGCCCGCGCGAAACGCTGAGGTACTCCTTTTCATCATCCTTAAAGCCTGTTAGCCCGCCAATGGCGAAGCCGCTGCGATTGCCCTTGGCCTGGTCGTCGAACATCACTTGGGTATAGCCGCGCGATACCCTGAAATACTCCTCGCCCGAGTCCTTGAGGCCTGTAAGGCCGCCAATGGCAAAGCCGCTGCGGTTGCCCTTATCCTCATCGGCCGGGTCGCCGTCCACATAAATCCGCACCCCCTGCTCGTACACCGCAAATACAGTCTGACCCTCGCTGTTGCGCACTACGAACAGTGGCTCCTCATCGGGTGTTCCCTGCTTGTCAAGCATCAGGCTGTGTGCCCGGATATTGCCCTCCACGTGTAGCTTCTCCGTGGGGCTGGTGGTGCCAATGCCCACGTTGTCGCCAGTGTTGTGGATATTGCTATCGGCTTCCCAGGCTGTACCGTTATGTCGAAGGGTTTGCCCTTGAGTTCCGGTTACCAGAGGGCCTTCGGGGCCCTGTGGGCCTGCCGGGCCTTGTGGGCCTTCCGGCCCGGTGAGCGATGCCAAAAAGTCCTCCTCTGTTCCCGTGTTACCTTGGGCGAGCCATATTTCATAGGCCGACTGCCCCTCCTCTCCCTGCTCTCCCTGTGGGCCCTGTGGGCCAACGGGACCTGGATCGCCCTGAGGCCCAATGGGGCCTTGCTCTCCTTGAGGGCCGGGGGTACCGCTTGCGGCGTAGAGCGCATAGGGCACCGATTGCAATTGAGATACCCCAAGCGTCGTGTAGCTGCTGCCCCCGGAGGGGTCAACATCTACCTTCATGTGAATGTTGCCATCCCCCCACGGGATATTGGCAAAGGTGCCGCTTTGTACGTTACCCCCACCCACCACGAAGCTCACCACGCCCCGGGGCGAGGTGGTTGCGGCGTGGGTCTCGGAGTAGTGGGTTACGGTTCCGGCCTCGTCCTGAAGGGATATGCGCATGCTTACCTGCTGTTGGGCCAGAGGCTCGCCCTGATCGTTGCGTACCACGGCCTGGTAGTTGAATCCCTGAGGCACTTGGGCAAATAGGGTGAAAAACGCCAAGATGCCCGCTGCAAAAATCATTAATTTTTTCATGGTCTTTGGTTTTTAAGATTATTCCTTTAAACCCGTTATCAAAATTATATACTTAAAAAACAGCAAACTCAACAACCATAACGCTCGCAAGACATTTGTTTGATTTTCTGCATGTTAAATGGTTTGCTAAGCAAAAGTAGGTCAAGTTTTTCACTTTGTCAATCCGTAAAATCCCCTATTTTTTGATTGGGACAAGGAACGGGAATAATCCCCTTCCGACTTGCCCTTTTTGGCACCATGGGCTGGCGGGTGAATGGCTATAGGCCCCGTTGATTCGCTTATTTAACCGCAGAGGCGCAGAGACGCTAATCAACGAATTCACAAATCTGCGAATAACCGAATTCACGAATTTACGAATAGCCGAATTTACGACATAAAACACTCCACGGAGTAACACGGTGTTATACACTGAGTAACACTGTGAAATACTCTGTGAGACACTGTGGTCATTAAATCGTGAAGCGTACCCCGTACCCCGCACCCCGTAACCCGCTTAACCACTAAGGAAATTCTCTGCGATCCCGATGCATCGGGATTGCGATACCTCAGCGCAACTCTGCGGCATTAAAACCCACACCACCAGTCAATTGCTCTATGTGTTTCAGCCTGTTATTTCAATGGATACTTCTTCGGTTCGTTGGCCAAATCGACTAAAAACACAAACATCCCTTTGAGTATATTGGTAAGCGATTCGTAGTTAATCTTTTCGGGCTTGTCGGTAACCTTATGATAATCATCATGTAATCCTGTATTGACCACCAGAGCGGGCACTTTTTTACGAACGAATGGATAGTGGTCAGACCCGAAGTACCATGTAATGGAGTTGGGAAAATTTACGCTGTAGTCAAAATGGATGTTATCCATTTGCCTGTTCAGCTGCCTGATGGATTTCTTCATGATTCTCTTTTGAGAGCCAATGGCCATGGGGTATGCCATGCCGGGTTCTCCCGGCTTATTATCCGAACGCCCTATCATATCCATATTCAAAACCATGACGGTTTTTTTCAGGGGGAAGACAGGGTTGCTCACATAGTAGTATGAGCCGTTCAGCCCCGATTCCTCGGCACCAAAGGCAATGAATACCACGGTTCGCCTAAAATCAAATCCCTTGGCCTTGGCCTGTGAGCACATGCGTGCCAGTTCCATCACACCGGCCGATCCCGATGCATTATCGTCGGCACCATAGTATATCCCCCGCGACGATTTTCCCAAATGGTCGTAATGCCCGCATACAATGACCACTTCATCGCTCAGGTCGGTGCCGGGGATGTAGCCAATTACATTATCGTCGTGCAATACTGTATCCTTCACCCAAAAATCTGAACTAAACCTCAAGTCTGAAACCGTTAGGTTTCTTTGCTGTGCCGATTTCACACTTCGTTTGGCATTGACCTGTAATTGTTTCAGGCTTTGGCCATAGAGTGATTGCGTGATTTCTTCCTGAAATAGGAATACTTTAAGGTTTTGTTCGGAATCGGCAAGATAGGAGTAGAGTCCTTTTGTGAGTTGCTTTATTTTGAAAAAACTTTCGGGGTATCGGTATTGTCCACTGAGAAATTCTTGAACGATTAATGATTTTGTGCTCTTTTTTGATTTGGTGATGGAAATGGCAAAGTATTCTGCCTGAGTTGTTTTGGCCAATTGCTCAATGCGAAGCATGGCCTGCTCAATGTTTTTATCGACAATGTGAATAATGGTGTCGCCGCTCCCGATTTTCATGTTCAGCTTCTCGTCTCCAATAAATCGAATGGGAAGGGTAAGGCTGTCGTTATAGGGCATGGATGATGCAAAGGAGAAATCAAAGCCTGATCTTTTCGGTTTGCCATCCAAATAAATATAGGTTAACCCCATGCGGGTGTGGTTAACAGGAATTTTTTGAAAATAGGGCTCATGGTTTTTTTCTATGGGCTGTAATCCGGCCTCAAGGAATTGTCCGGCAATGTAAGCAGCGGCTTTGGCCCGCCCTGCCGAGGGAAATTTCCGCCCCTCCAGGCTGTCGGAAGCCAATATAAAGACATCCCTGGCAATGCGCCGGGTTGAAATATTTATCTGCAAATCGGCTTGAGAGAATGCCGGAAGGTGCATGATTATGATGAATGTTGTTAGGATGGTAGGCTTCATTGGCATGATATATTGAGGGATAAAGATAAAAAAAGGGCCGGAGTAAACCGACCCTTTCTTGTATTCTTAGTAAATAATTGAACTATAGTTCAACAATTTTTTGCGATACCTCTTTCCCGTTTACGTTGAGTTTAACCACATAGGCACCTTTCGAGAATCCCACTTCTTTGGCTGAGAATCGGAAGTTTTTCTCACCGGCAGCATCAGTACCCGAATAGAGCACTTTTATTAGGCGACCGCTAAGGTCGAACACCGAAAGGTTCACTTCGGAATTGCTGTCGAGGTTAAACCTGATGTTTACTTGGTCGTGATATGGGTTCGGAAAAGCAGTCAACCCGTAACCCTGAGTTGTGGTGGTAATATCCAGCGGGGTAGTCTTTATTGGGTTGTATGCAGCCTGGGTGGAGGCGTATGTACGTCCCGTTCCATAGGTAGATGTACTTTTAATTAGGACAAGAATGGGGAAACGGTGATCGTTAATATACCAGCGGTAGGTGACGGTTTCTACATCGTAACTGCTATTGTTGAATGTTTGCGTATATGACCTAACCTCTTTCACCCTCAGGGCATTTTCGTAAACCATATTTCCGGGGAGCATCAGGGTTCCCATACCATCACCGGTAACAGTGTATGTGCCTTGCTGTGTACCCAGCACTTTTTCGTTGTTATTATAGGTACCGCCGAATGAACCTGAAAAGGAGCTGCCGTATGTAAATGGATACCTCATCTTCACAAAGGGTTGATCGTAAATGATTGTGGTTACACCTCTGCCCGACATGAATCCATGCTGCTCAATGCTATTCTCATCGTATTTAAAGTAGAATAAGTTCCCAAATTCTTCGAGAACAGTATTGGATTCGGGGAATGTTGAGTATCCCTTGGAAAATTCGGGATGGTCGAGAGTCCCAACAAAATCTTGAACAAGTTCCAGGTTTCTAAAATCCCATACTACGTTCATGCCCTCCGTACCGGGTTCAACATACTTTGTAATCTTCATCTCGTTAATATTCTCGGCAACCAATCCATGGGTTTGAAACTTGAGAACGGTTTGTGCTTGTAGCGAAAACGCTATAACAACACATGCAATGGATAAGTAAAATTTTTTCATGGCAAGAACATTTATAGGTTATTTAAAAAGCAAATATAGTAAATATTGCGCAGAATTAATAGTAAATTTAGTGCTTTTAGCACTTATTTAACAAAAAAAAAGTTAAAAGTTTTTGCGTTTTATTATAAGCCTTGAAATCAGAATGAAGAGTAAAGAGTAGCAAAGTGCAACAATGGCGGTTACGGATAATGACTGAAATGTGTGGATTTTGGGCGAGAAAACATCAGTCCCGCTGATTTTTAGCTCCACCATGTCGCTGAGCGAAATACCCACAAAGTCGGGCATTGGGGTAAGTTTTGAGAATAGCTTTGCAGGCAAATATCCAATAGCTTTTTCGGGAATTACTGCCCTGATAATGGGTTCGATGGGGAAAAAGTAGAGCAGGTAAAGCATTATTGAAGGGCCGGGAGTGCGGATAATAGTAACGAAAAGAAGGGCAAGCGAAGTGTAAGCCAATGACTGAACGAAAAGGATCGGCAAAAAATATATCCCATCGGATAGATAGCTCCACGAAAAAATGTTCGTTTTAATAATCCCAATGGCAATCCCGGTGGCAAAGACTAAAAGCACAGCATAGACAGCCAATAGCAGCATGACCATTGCTTTACCAAAAAGCAGCTCGTTCCTCGAAAGCCCATCGATAATCTGTTTGCGAAAGGTGCGGAATTGAAATTCGTTGGATACCATCATTATGGCTAAAATGCCTAAAATAAGGTTAAACCAGCTGGCAAACCAGGTCAGGGTATTCCAAATATGCGGAAATTGAAAAACTTTCGAAATGGTTACGCCTTGTAAATTTATTTGAATATTGCTGGCAATAAGAGTTATCAGGAGGAAAAGCAATGAATACAGGATTATCAGTGCTTTAAAAACAGGATAGTTCCAGGTTTTAATGCTTTCAATACGGGCAATGCGCTTTATGTTTTTCAACTTCAGCATAATTATTTCGTAACGTAAATCTTACCCATGTTGAGAAGGTCCCTTAACCAGCTCGAGGAATTGCGACTCGAGGCTTGCCTTATGCAATTCAAGCGTACTGATTATAATTCCCTTTTCAACCAACCATTTGTTGAGTTCAGTGGTTGTTAACCCTTCGCTCAGCGAAATGCGTATTGAATTGCCTTCCATCTCCAGGATAGAAATGCGGCTGTTTGTTTTTAAGCACTCTTGCAGTTCAGCGATATTTTCTGCACTAATAGTCACCAGCGTTTTACCACTAAGCAATTCATCAACCTTCCCGTAGGCAATTCGTTCTCCGTTTTTTAATATTACAACGTCAGTACATACCTTTTCCACCTCATCGAGTAGATGGCTGGCCATGATTATGGTTTTTCCCAGAACTCTTTGTTGTAGGATAATTTCCCTGACTTCGGCAATCCCCTCCGGATCAAGGCCATTAGTTGGTTCGTCCAGAATTAGCACGTCAGGATTTCCAAGCAGTGCGCTGGCAAGTGCAAGCCGTTGTTTCATCCCAAACGACAGGGTGTAAAAAGGGGATTTGATTCTCCCGGTTAGCCCAACCAGTTCGAGAGTCCTTTGGATATCATTCAACCCTTTGCCCCGGACGTGGGCCACAATCTTTAGGTTTTTCTCCAGATTTAAATAGGGGAAAAAATGCGGAACTTCAATCAGGGTGCCAATATTTCTGTTGGCCGAAGGGCCCCTTTGCCCATCGAACCAGTGAAATGTGCCGCTATCGGGATATTTGGTTTGTAGAAGCAGGTTGAGGGTTGTGGTTTTTCCGCTTCCATTGGGACCCAGCAATCCAAGTACCTGCCCTTCGAAAACACTGAAACTCAGGTTCGAAACAGCCTTAATTGTTCCAAACGATTTGGTTAGCCCCTCAACTTTAAGAATGGTTTTCACAGCATGGATTTAACCGGTAAGGCAAGCCACATTACTTATACAAATATACTCTTTTAATGCCTACGATGTAAACGCGGCAGTGGAAAATGGGCTAATAAACCCTAATGGGAAAAGTACGGAATAGGCAAACCCTTTAGTTGCCTATTTCAGAAATGAATTTAATCCGAACCAACCTCACTTCTTCCTCGGTAAATTCATCCTCGCCAAGGTATTTCAATGCCTCTTCAACGGATTCTGTTTCGGCTTCATCCTTAAAGTAATCAAATATTTCCTCGATTTTATCTTCTTCGATGACCTTGTTGATATAGTAGTCGATATTTATCTTGGTTCCCGAGTTGACAATGGCCTCTATTTCAGTGATCAGCTCATCTAACTCCAGGTCTTTTGAGCTGGCGATATCCTCAAGATCCATTTTCCTGTCGATATTTTGAATGATGAATACCTTCAGCAGCGACTTGTTGGCCACCGTCTTCACTACCATATCCTGAGGGCGTACAATCTCCTTGTCCTCAACGTAAACTTTTATCAATTCAACGAATTCACTACCATAGCGCTTGGCTTTACCAACGCCAACCCCCGTTATATTTTGCAACTCCTCAATGGTGATTGGGTATTGAATGGCCATATCCTCCAGCGAGGGATCCTGGAACACAACGAATGGGGGTAAATTTTTCTTCTTGGCAATCTTTTTCCTCAAATCTTTTAGCATGGCAAAAAGTTCCTCATCGCAGGTGTTCCCCTTGCCGAGCTGCCCAATGGAGATGTCATCTTCATCCGACTCTTCGTAATCGTGATCCTTGGTGAACATCAGGTCGTATGGCTCTTTCAGGAAATCGTGCCCTTTTTGGGTTACCAGCAGAAGGCCATAGTTCTCGATGTCTTTATCCAAAAATTTCATTACCAAGGCCTGTCGGATAATGGCATTCCAGAATTTAACCCCCTGTTCGGCACCCTCGCCAAACATTTCGAGCTTGTGATGCTTGTACGATTTAATGGTTGTGGTCAAATTCCCACAAAGGATGTTGGCCACATGTTCAGCCTTGAACTTTTCCTTAACGGCAATCACCGTTTCAATGAGCAATTGCAGGAGTTCCTTCCCTTCGAACTGCTCTTTGGGGTGGGTGCAATTGTCGCACATATTGCAGTTAGGCTCGGGGTATTCCTCCCCGAAGTAGTGGAGCAGCATCTTGCGCCGGCACACCGAAGATTCGGCGTAGGATACGGTCTCCAGCAGGAGCTGTTTCCCAATTTCCTGCTCGGCCACGGGTTTCCCCTGCATAAACTTCTCCAGTTTCTGAATATCCTTGTAACTGTAGAATGTGATACACTGCCCCTCGCCACCATCGCGCCCGGCACGCCCGGTTTCCTGGTAGTACCCCTCAAGGCTTTTGGGGATATCGTAGTGGATTACGAAACGAACATCGGGTTTATCGATACCCATGCCAAAGGCAATGGTGGCAACGATAATGTCCACCTCTTCCATAAGGAACTTGTCCTGATTACCGCTACGGGTGGCCGAATCCATCCCTGCATGGTAGGGCAGGGCTTTAATGCCATTCACCTTGAGCATTTCGGCAATCTCCTCAACCTTTTTGCGGCTTAGACAGTAGATTATTCCCGATTTCCCAGGATTATTCCGAATGAACTTAATTATTTCCTTGTTGGTATTAACCTTGGGCCTAACCTCGTAGTACAAATTGGGTCTGTTGAACGACGACTTAAAAATGCTGGCTTCGAGCATGCCAAGGTTTTTCTGGATATCGTTCTGCACTTTTGGGGTTGCTGTGGCCGTGAGGGCTATAATTGGAGCAGTTCCTATTTCATTGATAATGGGTCTAATGCGTCTATATTCAGGACGAAAATCGTGCCCCCACTCCGAGATGCAATGCGCTTCGTCGATGGCATAGAACGAAATAGTGGCCTGCTTCAGAAACTGAATGTTTTCGTCCTTGGTAAGCGACTCGGGGGCGACGTATAGCATTTTGGTTTTCCCGCTCAGAATGTCGTTTTTAACCCGCTGAATTTGAGTTTTATTGAGCGATGAGTTGAGGAAATGTGCAACCCCATCATCCATGCTATAACCCCTCATGGAGTCCACCTGATTCTTCATAAGGGCAATAAGGGGTGAAATAATAATTGCAGTGCCGTCTAAAATCAGGGCGGGCAATTGGTAGCACAACGATTTTCCTCCACCTGTGGGCATCAGCACGAATGTATCCTTGCCATCAAGGATATTTCGAATAATAACTTCCTGATTCCACTTAAAGTTAGAAAATCCAAAATACTTATGAAGGTTTTCCTTCAGCGATATGTCGTGGTTAACGTTCATCTTAATCTGTCCCTAAATTACTGTAATTCTAAAATTTTAAAACAATGATATCACCAAACGGGGCAGAAGATTATACTAAAAGGACTACATTTGTAGCGAAAAGCTTAATCATTGCCGGGGATTATCCCTGTTTGTTTTATTCAAAGATTAAAGGTACTAATATTTTTTGAAAAATGAACCAAATTGATATAAATCATCTTGCCATTGAGACCATAAAATCCGAAGCAGCTGCCATTGAAAAGTTGGCAACCTTCATCGACTCGGTATTTGAACAATGTGTAAATCTGCTCTTTGAAAGCAAGGGAAGGATTATAGTAACGGGTATTGGGAAAAGCGCAATCATTGCCGAAAAGATTGTGGCAACATTCAATTCAACGGGTACACCGGCAATCTTTATGCATGCTGCCGATGCCATTCACGGCGATTTGGGCATCATCCAGTCCGAAGATGTGATACTTTGCCTTTCGAAAAGCGGAAATACTCCCGAAATAAAGGTGTTGGTGCCGTTAATAAAGAATATGGGCAACAAGTTAGTGGCAATCGTTTCGAATCCCGACAGCTATTTGGCCCACAGGGCCGACTACGTTCTTAGGGCTACTGTTGATAATGAGGCCTGTCCCAACAACCTTGCGCCCACCTCAAGCACAACCGCCCAAATGGTTTTGGGTGATGCCCTGGCCGTTTGCCTACTCAAGCTGAGGGGGTTTACACCGTCCGACTTTGCCCGCTTCCATCCCGGGGGTTCGCTGGGAAAAAAGCTATACATGCGCGTTGCCGATATCTTTGATGACGGTATGGTGCCCAGGGTTGCGCCGAACGAGAGAATCAAATCGGTAATTGTGGAAATATCTTCCAAGCGCATGGGAGCCACCGCTGTGGTTGACGATAAGGGTGATATTGCGGGCATTATCACCGATGGCGACCTAAGGAGGATGCTTCAGGCTAACGACAGCATTGAGGGGCTGACTGCTTCGCAGATCATGTCGGCCAACCCCAAAACCATTGAGCAGGACGAGCTGGCGATAAATGCCTTTAACCTAATGGAGAAGAACAAGATCACCCAACTGCTTGTTATAAATAGTGGGAGGTATGTGGGAATGATCCACCTGCACGATATTCTTCGTGAAGGGTTAATTTGATAGCTTTATTATGGGAAAGAAGGATAAAGCGGAACGAAGCGAAATGGGCTTCCTCGATCACCTTGAGGAGTTGAGGTGGGTTCTTGTTCGCTCTGCCGCAGGGATACTTCTGGCGGCCATTGGTGCCTTTGTGTCATACCGCTTTATTTTCGATTATGTGATTTTCGGCCCAAAATCACCCGATTTTATAACCAACCGCATCCTGTGCCTGATTGCACAAAGCATTAATACCCCGGCATTGTGCATAAACTCCAAACCCCTGGAGATTATCAACATCAACATGGCGGGGCAGTTCAATACTCACCTGATGGTCTCGCTATACGCAGGGATCATCGTTGCCTTCCCTTATATAATATTCCAACTATGGAATTTTGTAAAACCTGCCCTTTACGAGCACGAGAGGAAACGTGCCAAGGGAGCCGTTTTTTACATTTCGTTGCTTTTTTTCGTGGGGGTTTGTTTCGGGTTTTTCATCATTGCCCCATTCACAATTCATTTCCTGGGCACCTATAGGATATCGCCTGAGGTTACCAACCAGATTAATTTAGGGTCATACCTTTCATCGGTTGCTGCAGTTACCCTGGCAGCTGGCCTGCTGTTTGAACTGCCCATCCTTATCCTTTTTCTAACCAAGGCAAACATCGTTTCCCCCACCTTTCTGAAAAAGTATCGCAAGCATGCTTTCATTGTGATTATGGTGATTGCAGCCATAATCACCCCGCCCGATGTATTCAGCCTGATACTGGTTACCATTCCCATGTGGCTGCTCTACGAGTTTAGCATATTTATATCCTCAAGGCACCATCGGCGAAATACCCCCTAAAATGATACGGGGGGAGAAATTTGATGTTACAGATAGAATTAGCGCAGAGGGTTAATCAAGTTAGCTCGTTATCGGCATTGCGCCGTTGATATACTCCATCTGTGGTGTTAACATGGTGCAAAGCGCCATTTGCCTAACGCCTAAGCTCAAAATTTTGCCCCAGGTACACCTTGCGCACTTCTGGGTCGCCGGCCAGATCTTCGGCACTCCCCGATTTCATGATTTCGCCCTCGAATAGCAGGTAAGCCCTGTCGGTAATGGAGAGCGTTTCGTGTACGTTGTGGTCGGTTATCAGGATGCCAATATTCCTATCCTTCAGATGTGCAACGATATGCTGGATGTCCTCAACTGCTATGGGATCGACTCCGGCGAAGGGCTCGTCCAGCAGGATAAACTTGGGCTCAAGGGCCAATGCCCTGGCAATTTCGGTTCTACGGCGCTCACCGCCGCTGAGCTGAATGCCCAAACTTTTGCGGATTTTCTGTAACCCGAATTCATTGATCAGCGATTCAACCTTTTCGTGTTGATATTCCTTTGGAAACGAGGTCATCTCCAGCACCGCTTTCAGGTTATCCTCCACGCTCAGCTTACGAAAAACCGAAGCCTCCTGTGCCAGGTAGCCAACCCCTCGCTGTGCACGCCTGTAAACAGGCTCTCGTGTGATATCGAGGTCGTTGAGAAAGATTTTTCCTGCATTGGGAGTAACCAGTCCTACCATCATGTAAAAAGTTGTGGTTTTTCCGGCACCATTGGGTCCCAGCAGCCCCACAATTTCGCCCTGCCTAACCTCAACCGATACCCGATTGACAACGGTACGTGTACGATATCTCTTAACAAGCCCTTGTGTGTGAAGCCTCATGCTGTCCATAATGGAAAATTTCGGGTAAAATTATAAAAAAATGGGGTACTATGGAATTTATTGTATGGCATTTGTGCCCAATACCCAAACTCCGGTATGCAACTACGATTCCGACTTAAGGCATGCCCCAACTTCTTGATGCCAATAAAAAAAAGCGACCCCGGTAACGGGGTCGCTTATGGGATAAAATATAAGTGTATTACAGCAACTTGTGCCTTTTGCAGAAATCGCAGAGGATGGTATCCAGATTGGGATCGCCGATCTCCTGAAGATCATAGTGTACCCTAACGGAGGGTTTCTTAATTTTCACAATCCTGCTCAGGTCGATGGGCGTTCCAATGATCACCGTGTCGCAGTCAACATTGTTGATTGTGGTTTCCAGGTCTTTCAGCTGCTCTTTGCTGTAGCCCATGGCCGGAAGCAATGCTCCAATGTTGGGGTATGTTCTGTAGGTTTCGGCCAATTTGCCAACGGCAACCGAGCGGGGATCGATGATTTCCGATGCGCCGTACTTTTGGGCAGCCACTGTGCCTGCACCAATTTTCATCTCGCCGTGGGTAAGGGTAGGACCATCTTCCACCACCAGCACCCTTTTCCCTTTAATCAGCTCGGGATTGTCCACCTTAATTGGCGATGCCCCATCAACAACAATGGCCTTGGGGTTAACCTCGGTGATGCTACCCCTTACGGTTTGAACCCCTTCGGGACTTGCAGTTTCAATCTTATTGATAACCACAACTTCCGACATGCGCAGGTTTACCTCACCGGGGTAATAGCTGATTTCGTGCCCCGGGCGATGCGGGTCGGCAACGGTGATGGTTAAATCGGGTTTATAGAACGAGAAGTCGTTGTTCCCGCCATCCCAAACAATCACATCGCAGCCGCTGGGATCCTTTTCTGCCTCTCTCAAAATGGCCTCATAGTCAACTCCGGCATAAATTACATTGCCTCTCACAACGTGTGGTTCGTACTCTTCCATCTCCTCGATGGTGCATTTATGCTTTTCCAAATCGGAAATCTGAGCATAGCGCTGAATCTTCTGGGCAACCAGATCGCCGTAGGGCATGGGGTGGCGTACTGCAACCACTTTCAAACCTTTGGCCATAAGGTTTTCAATTACCCTACGCGAGGTTTGGCTTTTCCCGCAACCCGTACGTGTGGCAACCACTGCTATCATAGGCTTTGAACTTTTCAGCATGGTGTCCTTGGGGCCTAAAAAGTTGAAATTGGCTCCGGCTGCATTGACCAATGAACAAAGGCGCATTACCTGATTGTACGAAATGTCGCTGTACGAGAAAGTGCAATCGTCAACGTTCAGCTCTTTGATCAACTTTCCCAGTTCCTCTTGGGCAACAATGGGAATACCGTTGGGGTATAATTTACCGGCAAGCTCAGCGGGATACTTCCTCCCATCGATATCGGGAATCTGAGCTGCTGTGAATGCTACAACGTTATAACTTTCATTATCACGATAGTACGTGTTGAAGTTATGAAAGTCGCGTCCTGCTGCTCCAATGATGATGACATTTTTCCTTTTCATAAGACAATA
>JAKQEF010000056.1 GCA_029558675.1 Bacteroidota bacterium
TACGGATTATCATCCACATCTTCAAAATGGGGCTTCCAGCCATAATGCTTAGAAAGGAGGCGTGTTAAGGTTGTTTTTCCCGAACCAATATTCCCTGCAACAGCTATATGCATGATTTCCAAATATATTAAAGGTTAGTAATCGTTTTCCAAGGATTGCCTTTTCGAACAGATAAAGATAAAAAACTTAATGGGGAATATGCTGTTAGGGTAAGCTTTTTTCGCAAAAAACTAATTCCTTTCCATCAAAGCAAACCACACGCTTACCAATGGAGAGGGGTAAATCACAGCAAGGGCAATTGAAGATCTCCGGTTCTGCCTCGGGGTTTTGGAGGAAATACCTATAATATACTCCTCTGTTCTGAACCCACAAGTAGTTAGTCTCAACCCTAAAAAAACCCTCATTGGGAACCTTGAGGGGTGCTAATTGAGCGCCATAGGTATCGAAACGGGCGATTGTACCATCGTCGATACCCACATAAAGGATTCCGTCACATTCGTACATGCAAACCGAATTGTGTTTAATAAACCGTTGATCCAGGCTAATCCTTTGCTCAACAAAATCGAGGCGGCTATTATACCGAAGCAGCTCGCCCGTTTCGCGGTGGTAAAGCCAAACGCCTCCAAGTGCACTTCGGCATGCCATTACCACTTCGCCCAAGCCCAAATCGGAGAGATTTACAGTCTTTCCTATGGTAGCCGCATCATTATTAAGAAACAGCAATTGTTGGCTTTGGTAATAAAAAGCCATGATCTTAAACGGGTCGGATGAATCGATGGAGGTTGGCTCTCCCAGGATGACATTTGAATAGTGCCTGAGAACTTTCCCCTGTGAGTTCAGCTTTTGAACGCCCTCTTTTGAAATATGCCAATAGTTGCCAAGCGCATCGTTTGTTAACCTCGAGCATTGAGCAAAAGCCCCTGTAAAACAGGAAAAAATCCACATCATGAGAATTAACAAAAACTTTTCAGAAGTACCTTTTTCCATACTAAATGGTTTCAACCTCAGAATTTTCAAGAAGGGAGTCAACGTACTCACGGTTGTTGCTCAAACGGGGTACCTTATTCTGCCCTCCCAGCTTGCCATTTTTTTTCATCCAGCTATAAAAGGTTCCTTTACCCATGGACCGAATGACGGGTAGGCCAAGGGTAATACCCTTATACCTTTTGGCTTCATAATCGGAGTTCAAAGAGCATAACGTCCGATCCAGCGTATCAATAAAAAAATTCAAATCGTCGGGTTCCTTTTCGAACTCTATCAGCCATTCGTGCGCCCCCCTGCTATTCTCATCCATAAAAATGGGAGCTGCAGTGTACTCATTGATAACCGCACCTGTTCTATCGCACGCTACTTTCAGGGCTTTTTCTGCATTGTCAATGATTAACTCTTCTCCAAAAGCATTAATAAAGTGTTTTGTTCTTCCCGTAATTTTTATTTTGTGAGGGAATGTGGATGTAAACTCAACCGTATCACCTATAAGATATCTCCAAAGACCTGAATTTGTGCTAATTACCATAGCATAATTCTTATTCAATTCCACATCGGCAACAGTATAGGCCTTGGGATTGGGACTATTCACTTGCTCCACAGGGATAAACTCGTAAAAAATTCCATAATCGAGCATAAGCAGCATATCGTCGCGTAAAGGCTCGTCCTGTATGGCAAAAAAGCCTTCGCTGGCATTGTAGGCCTCTAAATAGTGCATATTGGGAGATGGAATAACCTTGCGAAACTGCTCTCTGTATGGGGTGAAACATACCCCACCATGGGTAAACAGCTCAAGATCAGGCCAAATCTCCAGCAGGTTCTTTTTCCCTGTGTAGTCGAGTATATACTTTATCATAACAAGGTTCCAGGAGGGAACCCCTGCAATGTTGGTTACATTCTCCCTAATGGCCTCTCTGGCCAACTGCTCCAACTTGCTTTCCCATTCAGGGATGAGAGCCACCTCTCTTCGTGGTGTTCTGATGAAATCGGCCCACCATGGAATATTCTCAATGAGAATGGCCGAAAGGTCGCCATAGTATGAGGTGTTGTAAAAATTATCTATTTGATGGCTGCCTCCAAGGGTAAGCCCTTTGCCCGAGAAGATGCGAGAATCGATATTATTATCGGTATAAATTGCCAGCACGTCTTTCCCACCCCTGAAGTGGCAATCTTCCAACGTATCCCTGCTCACAGGGATAAACTTGCTCTTATTACCGGTTGTCCCCGACGACTTGGCAAACCAACGGATGTCCCCCGGCCAGAGCAAATCGAATTCTCCTTGTCTAAGCCTGTCAACATAAGGCTTGAGCGCATCGTAATCGGTTAAAGGGATATTTTTTTGGAAATCGTGAATCCCTTTATAGCTTGCAAAACCATGTGCTTTCCCAAATTGCGTGTCTTTCGCCCTTTCGATTAACTTTAAAAGAACCTCCTCCTGCGTTTGGAGAGGGAACTTCCGAAACAGGTCAATTTGATGAAGCCTTTTGGTATTCAGCCAGCCAACTACGGACGTTATGAAAGACATTGAACCAGCTATTACTGTAGGGTAAATAATACGATTTCGAAATTTAAAAATATCTATAACCAGCCAGGACAAATATAAGAAAAAATCGATAATTCATTAAGCCTCCCCAAGTGTCAAAGCCCATGCCATGTTCAAATAGTTTCTTTACGTATTTCCTCTATGTCAATGGTTTTTTTAGCAAAATTAGCCTTCAAAAACTTGTTTCAATACCGGCAATGAAAGGATTTCGGAGAATGAACCGATATGAAAAGAGTAGTAATTGAGCATATTGCCTAAAAAAAGATTGCGTTGTTTACCGTTGAGCTGTACATCCGAAGCGTTCATGTAGTTTGTGTGCAGGGCTTTATAAAGCAAACTGCTCTGCTCTTGGCCTAAAAATACAGGATGGTTGGGTGCATGGCTTATAAAAACTCCGCCTTTTAAGTCAAAATATGGGGTATCAGCTGAATAGGTTCCGCCAGGAAAAAAGCCTAAGTATTTAGAGAGT
>JAKQEF010000072.1 GCA_029558675.1 Bacteroidota bacterium
TAAAATTAGCCAAGAGGCTAATTTTCAAAATGAAAAAGCGCGTGCTATCAACAACATCGGCATTACATACCGGAAGTTGGGCTCGCATAGGAATGCTCTAAAATACTTTGACCAAGCCCTTGAGTTAATGTCGGATAAATCTGACCCCTTGGGGAAAGCCTATGTGTACATTCATCATGGGAACACCTTGCTCGATATGGGTCTTCCCGATAAGGCTCTCGAAAGTTTCTTTAAAGCATACGAGCTTCGCAGAACAACGAACAATCCCATATCCATTTCACAATCCTATAGGAGCATTGCTACTGCATATATGGAACTTAATTCGTTTGAACAGGCCCGTAGCTACCTTAACAAGGCTCACAGCAAGTTGGAGGAGGCGGGAGACGAAATAGGAGTTGCCGATATACTCAATGAATTAGGAAACCTCTACCTAAAAACAAATGACTATGACAAAGCGATATCCCATTTTCAACAGGCTGCCTTACTCTACGGGAAACACTTTCTTCTTGACAAAAGAGGGCTATGCCTTAGAAAAATTGGAGAAATTCAAACCAAACTTGGCGATTACACCAAGGCATCGGAGAACTTAAAGTTGGCCCTATCGTTGGGCGAGAGCACTAAAAATGAAAAGTTGGTTGAGCTAACCCTGTTGGCTCTGCACGATTTTCATCTGGCCCGCGGCGAACATCGAGAGGCACTGGAGTATTTCAAGCAGCATCTACAGGTAAAAGATAAGTTTGAAAAGAAGAATATGGATGAGAGCATTTGGCAGGCCAGTCTTGAACTTGAACTCGATAAAAAAGCTGAAGAGATTAAAAAAATTGAGGGAGAAGTTGAAACATTACGAACGGAAGCGAAACTCAAAACCATTGAGCTACGACAACAAAAACTTCAGCGTAATTTTCTGGCCATCATTACAATCCTCGTTATAGTGCTAGCAACCGTCAGCATATACGGATACACTGCCATAAGAAATAAAAACAGGTGGCTTAACGAGGCCAACGAAAAGCTATTGGCGTCGGAATTGGAGCTAAAGAAAATGGTTAATACTAAGGATAAACTTTTCTCCATTATTGCCCACGATTTGCGTAGCCCTTTTTCAGGTCTGGTTGGGCTAACCGAACTAATGATGCAAAACGCATCCACCCTCGATACGCAAACCATTTCGAAATACAGCTCGCTGGTTCACCAATCGGCTCAGAAACTATTGAACCTCATTGAGAATTTGCTACACTGGTCGAGAAAGCAATCGGGAAATATTAGAATAGAGCCAACGTCAATCCTTCTAAAGAGGATATGCGATGATGTTCTAAACGTACAAAAGTTACAAGCTGATGCCAAATCCATTGAATTGAAAAGCAGCATTGAGGAAGGGCTGAACGTGTTTGCCGATTATGACACCCTTTCAACCGTGTTGCGCAATTTGGTTTCCAATGCCATTAAATTCTCACACAGTGAGAGCGTTGTTAATATCAATGGGTATAAGCGTGACGACCAGATAATTATTCAAGTTATTGACAAGGGCATTGGTATTAGCCCCGAAAACCAGAGTAAACTCTTTAAACTGGAAGAAAGTTTTTCTATCCAGGGAACCAATCGGGAAGAGGGAACCGGTTTGGGGTTAATAGTGTGTCAAGAATATGTCGAGCTGAACAAAGGCAATATTTCAGTTGAAAGTAACGCTAATGATGGCACCACCTTTACCATCTCTTTGCCATCAGCCTAAAATTCACAAACGGAAACAGATTAATCTAAGCGATATGCCAAAAAAAACGATTACCTATTCCGAGGCCATAGCCGAAATAGAGGAGATTATCGAAAAAATTGAGAACGACGAGCTCGACCTGGACCTTTTAGCTATAAACGTTAAGCGGGTTGCAGAGTTGATTAATCTTTGCAAGGCCAAACTAAAAGCCACCGAGGATGAGGTGGAGAAGATTCTAAAGGACTTCGACCAGTAGTTTCGTTCTGCTATAGGGTAATTTTCCCGGGCTTAATCATGTTCTCCGGAGCAAGAATTTTATCTAATTGCTCTTTGGTTAGTATCTTATGCTCTAGCACAAGTTCGTACACACTTTTTCCGGTTTCCATGGCCGCCTTGGCAATTACTGTCGATTTTTCGTAACCAATAATGGGATTCAAAGCGGTTACCAAGCCTATACTATTGTGAACCTGATTCCTGCAGTGCTCTTCGTTGGCAGTAATGCCGTCGATACATCTGTATTTTAGAGTATTCATTCCATTTTTCAGCATCTCGATGGATTCAAAAATACTTTGCACGATTACAGGTTCAAACACGTTCAATTCCAGCTGACCGCCCTCGGCTGCCATGGTAACGGTTAAATCGTTTCCTATAACTTTGAATGCGATTTGGTTAACAACCTCCGGAATAACAGGATTAACCTTGCCGGGCATGATGGATGATCCGGGTTGCATTGGAGGCAAATTGATTTCGTTTAATCCAGTACGAGGCCCCGATGATAGCAAACGCAAATCGTTGCAAATTTTGGACAACTTAACCGAAAGCCTTTTTACCGCTGAAGAGTAAATCACAAACGCCCCTGTGTCCTGAGTTGCTTCTACCAGGTTTGAAGCTAAAGTCAAGTCGAGCTTAGTGATGCGTCGCAGGTGATTCATCACTTTCTCGGCATACTCCGGCTCCGAATTGATCCCAGTCCCAATGGCAGTTGCGCCCATATTAACCTCGAGGAACAGCTTCGCATTTTGATTAAGCCGTTCCACTTCCTCCGACAGGGTGGAAGCGTAGGCCTCAAATTCCTGCCCCAATGTCATCGGGACGGCATCCTGAAGCTGGGTGCGGCCCATTTTTATCACGTGTGCGAAGGCTTTAGCCTTGGCCTGAAATGATTCAATAAGGCTCTTCAAAACGTCAACTAACTTCTCGTTGGAATGGATTAAGGCAATCTTCACCGCCGTTGGGTAAGCATCATTGGTCGATTGCGAAAGGTTAATATGGTTGTTGGGATGGCAATGCTCGTACTGACCCTTTTCGTATCCCATCAGCTCTAACGCACGATTGGCAATAACCTCGTTGGCATTCATATTGGTAGATGTACCCGCCCCGCCCTGAATCAAATCAACCACAAAGTGGTTGTGGTATTTTCCGTTTACAATCTCCTGACAGGCCGCCACGATAGCATCTTTTACCCTCTCATCCATCAGGCCCAGTTCGCAATTGGCCTCAGCAGCTGCTTCCTTTACCATGGCCAAAGCATCGATTAACATTGGGAAGAAGTTCAGCGCTACGCCGCTGATATTAAAGTTTTCCAACGCTCTCAGCGTTTGAATGCCATAATAGTATTCGTAAGGAACATCCCTGTTGCCAAGTAGGTCATGCTCATTACGGGTTCTCCCCGATTCGTACTGCGCAGCAGGGTTAATCATGCGCGAATTGGCATGACGCATACGTCTGGAAATAACACGGGTAATATTGGAAAAGATTTTAAGAGTAGTCGTAGCATTCTTATTAAACACCTCATTGGCCAATGTCAACACAGTGGTTGGAGCCAGGGTTCTGGCCGAAGTGGAATGAGGTGTCTCAGTATCCCATGAACCCTCACCAAGGAAGTCGCCCTTACTAAAATAGGTAAGTTTCATCTCCACCCCATAGGGATTGCTTTTAAAAAGTTCTACTTCACCTTCGTAAATAATGAAAATGTTCTCCCTGCGCCCATTCTCGCGAAACAGGAATTGGTATGCACGATAGGTTTTAACCTCTACACAACACATCAACATTTGGTACTCATCTTCGGTGAGACCGCGAAATAGTTCGATTTTTTTTAAAAATTCAATAATCTCCTTGTTGTCCATGGCTAAATATTTTTGTTTTAATTAATTCCAAATATGTTTTGCAACGCAAAGTTATGGAAGATTAACCTATAAAAAACGTAGAGGCAATAATAATTTTTGCGCAATACCAAACTACAAACTATACATAGACAATATAGTTCAACATCGCGTCAGATTTTGTTTATTGATATAAACAAGTGGCGGCAACACAAATGTTATTGCACTTAGAATCAAGCACTTAATAAAGAAGAACCCTGCCCAAGTGGCAGGGTTCTTTCTCCAACCTAAAAGACTATGCAAAGAAAATATCAGACTCCTCCTCAGAGGCATTGGTCCTTTCAGAGTGGTAAATCATATCCTCATCGAAAAATGTGATAATTCTGTCAAGCGTAACCGCCAAGGGGTGGTTGGTCATGGAATATTTATAAATGCTCTTGGCTAACAGTTTGAGCTGGTTTTGGTTGGCTATCAAAACCTGAATGGGGTCTATTTCACCAAATTTAACAGAGGTTTCAACTTTTTTAAGCTCTTGTAGATTGAACGAAACTGCATCAATTATCTGCTTAAATGAACTGGTGGATGGGATGTCTCTGTAAGTTAAAATACCTATCACTTCAAGGGTTTGGGGATCGATAAGAGGAGCTCCCCCATTTCCGTAGCTCAAATGGCCATCGACATGAATAAATCTATTCCCGTCGTTGTTCGTTCCTAACGAAGAAATGTAACCTTGACGGAGACTTAGGCTAGACAATCCGCAACAAAAAACCATGGACACCACCTGGCTTCCTATATTAAATTCTCGTCGCTTGCTTAATTGCAAACCCGGAATTTTTTGGAATTCCTGAAAATCAATTTCATAAACTGCATAATACCCATTATTATTGAGTACTCCTATACGATGTTCGTTGTTAAACTCAGCATAGGGTATCCTTATGGATGCGGTAACAGTATTTGCATCTTCGCCCACAAAGGCTATTTCCACTAGGTGGGCTTTATCCATGGCAAAAGCGTTGTGGCTAGTAATCAAATAATTCTTAACCTTAAACCCGGTCAGTATATCAACGCATACTCCGCGGGCATTGATGAAGCTCAACTGGCAAACAGATGCATGGCACTTTTTCCAAATTTGCGTGTACATTGCGTAAGGTTTTTAGGTTTTAGGGATTTACCAAGCAGTATTTTAAAAAGAACTCACGATTGTTAACACAAAAAGAACTGTAACCAGAAAAAAACGATAAAAACAGCAACATCAATGGTCAAATGTGATTTAAAAAAAATCTCTATCTTTTTCATGGCATTGCAATTTTTAGTTTTCGGTCTAAACTTACCAGTACATATATTTTACAATGGTAAAAGTATTATGAATCGAATGGCTGTCAAGTGGTCAAATAAGTCATTTTTTATTTTACCTTTTTTTAAACCAAATTTGATCATTACATTTGTCAAACCGGTTGCTAATTAACAGGTTTAACGAATTCTAATCGGTAAAATGCCACGAACATGCTACAAGGAATTAAAGGTCTGGTAGAGTTGAAATATGGCAAGAAAATTACCTATCAGAAAGATTGCACCTCTCTGTCATACAGTATTTTAGAGACAGCTGGACTGTTCATTAGCCCTTCAACTCTACGAAGGTTGTTCGGCTTTCTCTCTACGAATTCTAATCCATCGCGTGCCAGCCTTGATACCCTTAGCCAGTACTGTGGTTTTGCAGATTGGAGCGATTTTATTACAAAAAACGGGAATGAAAAGCCAACGGGCAATGGCATTTTAGATTTTTGGCAAGCAGCACAAGCAAAAGCCCATACCCTTAGCAAAAAATACTGCGAAACCATCAAGAAACAGGTGCCCATCAATTTTTCTAATACTGTAATCAGAGCATTTGCCGAAGAAAGGCTTACATGTTTTTTGAAATCGGAGTACGTGGCCACGCCCCTTGTCGGCCCGGGGGGGTACGGAAAATCTACCCTTTTGGCAGGGTGGGTAACCAAATACATGTTACAGGACGTCAACCGAAATGACATTGTCCTTTTCATTCCCGCAGCAGCTCTCGAGAACACTGCCCATACATGGCCTTTTTTTGACAGCTGGCTATTGGCATTGCTTGACATTACTTCCTGTCACAATTTTTTCGAGTGTATGGGCGAATCGCTTTATGCTCCCCTTGGGAAATTCATCCTTATTATCGATGCGCTGGATGAACTTACTGACGTTAGCACCAAATCCAATAAAATATTTACTGGGCTACACCAGTTCATTAAGCAGGTTTCATCGGAAGGCCAGCGCATAAAAGTCATCATTTCCTCACGATATGCAACATGGCGTCATTTCTTTAACGAAAGTGTCTCTCGTGAGGTTTGGTATTTTGCCGACGAGACCTATTTTGCCTCCTCCGATGCCAATATGCCCCCCTTCAACGATCGCGAAATTCAATTGGTTTTGGATAATACGATCAACAGGAGTTCGCCTGTGAGAGTAGTGGTTGAAGAGTTAACATCCAACATACTCCAAATTATTTCCTACCCCAACTATACACAGCTGTTTATCCAAATTTTCAATCCCGAAACCACCCATCTGATTGGCGATCGCCTGGATTTACTGAATGAGTTCGTAAGCAAGGAGTTGCACAGATCGCAGTATTCGGAAGAGAAAATGGACATCCTTGATAAAATCATAGATATATCAACATCCAATGGCACTCCGGGCGTTATGCTAAAAAACACATTGAAAGAGATTTATCCCATTCATCTCAAACTGGCAGGGAACTACTTTCAGGCATACAACCAAATGCTATCATACGGAATAATTGGGGAGGAAAATGTCGAAAATCGTTTTGGCTCAATATCTATACAGGTTAAGATATTACAATGGCCTGTTTTTGAACTGCTTTTATTGCAGAAGTTAATCCAACAAAACAAGGGACTAGATTTCTCCCTTTTTAAAAAAATAGAAGATGATTTTTCCAATTCGCCCTTGATGCCAAACCTGATTTGTCTTTTATTTGAGATGGCATATAAAAACAAAAACATTGAGGCGCTGGAAAAATTTTTCGCCCTTTCAGACCATACCCTGCAATTGGCCTTATCTCAACCCTCCATACCCTCCACTTTACAAAGGGATGATCATATGCGCAATGCGCTCATACCCCATTATGCCAAGGATAGAAAGGCCAGGCAGTTTCTCTTTCAAGAGGTGGTAAATATCAACTCCATTTCCACTTCTTGGAGATTCTTAATTTACAACTACTTACAAAACTCATACAACGAACAGGACATTTTCTTTGCCAATACAATGCTATGCATTTCGGGGTTGCTGCGCCTCGATAGGAGCTGGATTGACAAGTTCTCCGATTTTTTCCCAAATAACATACCCAGTCATAGGGTAAGTCCGTACATACAGGGGCTTTGGTTTTCGTGCAAAATCATCTGTCAATACTTTTCGAAGTCCGATTTGATTGACGATACAATTTCCCTGTCTGAAAAATATTCCAAAGAGCAGTTATCTACGTGGGGCAGGAAAGGTTATAGCCAATACTACTACGGACTTACCATTGGACTAATCGTATCCCAAAAGTACCATTCGCTTTACACCCTTCTCAACCGATTTTCCAGTCCGGCTCAGAAAGAAAGTTTGAGCTCAGTGGAAAAAGCCCTCATCCTTCTTTACGAATACTCCAAATGGCTGGGGAAACCTGCATACGACTTAAAGACAATGCTCAAGATACAAACATATATGAGCGAAATGCCCCAGTGGAATAGCTATATTCCACTTATCGTAGGAGATAATTGGTATGCCATGTACTCTCTCTCGCTTGGCAAGGCGGAAAGGGCTTACGAATTGATGCAAAAAAGCGTTGAAATCAGCAACCTTGCAGGTTACCTTGTTTTTGAAGTGAGGATGTTGAAAACATTGAACTCCTTGCTCCTATCCTTAGGAGAGCCGAAAAAAGCTCACGATTGCGAGGATTTTGCCAAAGGGCTGGTCGATAAAACAGGGATAGACTTCAACCTGCTTTAGTTGTTCTCAATGTGGAAGCGTACCATCTCATCGATGGGATAGTGTAGAATTTGGCTAATCCTTCCGCCTTTGGCCTCTACAAGTTTTGACAAATTCTTACCAAAAATACTGCCCACCGAACCTACCACGCCTATTGGCAAATGGCAAAAATCGCTGTATCTCAGCAAATGATGCCTGATAAGATCTTCAAACGCATCATCCACCATTTGGTTTACAAACGGGTGCCCTGAATTTTTTTCAAGGAAAGGGACAAAACTCGCCAGAAAACGATTAGGAAATGGTTCGGAATATATTCTTTTTAAGATCTGACTTACTTCAAAAGGGTATTCTGCCTTAAGTTGAATCGACAGGTCATTCGGGAGTTCTCCATATAACCAGGCTTTAATCAATTCTTTGCCAAGGTAAGCCCCACTACCCTCGTCGCCCAGAACAAATCCCAAAGATGGAGATTTTTGCTCTATGCTTTCCCCATCGTAATACCCCACACTGGTACCGGAACCAAGAATAATAAACAGGCCTTGCCCCTTTCCAAAAAGTGCTCGGGCTGCAGCAAGCATATCGCTATATACATTTACCTCTGCATTTTTAAAAAATTTGGCCAGAGAACTTCTTGCAACATCTGCCATCTCCTTTCCTGCGCAACCAGCGCTATAAAAGAACACCGTTTTTAACTCGTTTGCCTGATAATCTTTAGGTAATCCACTCTCTAACACCGTAGCATAGGTTTCGCTGGTACAGTAATAAGGATTTAACCCCTGCGTGGTGAATGCTGAAACCACTTTACCCCTATCCACAAGCCTCCAATGGGTTTTGGTCGAACCGCTATCTGCTATCAATACCATGGTCATTAAGCTTATTAATCCTATCAATCTTTCTCACCTTTTTGAGTGTCAACAGGTTCATTGGATTGGTTCCCAATCCTACAACATCATTGCTGGTAAACCGCACAACCTTATCGTAAAATAAGGGAATTACGGGCACATGGTTTATAATCAATGAATCCATTTGCCTGTAAAGCCGAAAACGCACCTCGTCATTGGGACAGAAAAGTGCCTCGCCATACAATTTATCATATTCACCGCATGTGAAATGCGTATAGTTTGGACCTGCAGGGCTAAAATTGTCGGTACAGAAAAGGCTCAGGTAATTCTCGGCATCAGCGTAATCGGCCACCCAACTGCCTCTGAAAAGCATTAAACGCGAATTTGCCATCATATCGCGATAGGCGGCACCCGGAAAAACCTCTATATTAACCGGTATTCCCACTTCGCCCAATTGGTGCTGTATATATTCGAAGATATCAACATAGTCGCTGGTTGTGCAAATAGTAATGGGCGAAAGCCCACTGCCCCCGGGATATCCTGCCTCAGTCAATAACCTTCGTGCCAAATCGGGATTATAGTTAAAACCCTGTAGTTCGCTTGGGAAGCCCGGCATACCCATGGGAATAAAACCGTTGTGTGCGGGATAACCCATATTGCTTCGCAAATGGGTCATCATTCGTGATCTGTCGAAACCGTATGCCATTGCCCTTCTAACCCTAACATCCCTCAAAGGGCTGTTAGTTACACCCTCAATGGTTGTATCCAAAAGAATGCCCAAGTACTCGGTGTTCAGGTAAGGGCCGGTTATCATCCTTATCTTATCTTTGTAACGCGGGTTAAGGTTCCCCGAACGGGTTAGCAGTTCATCCCTCGAAACGGATTGCACTCCCGATAAAAAATCGCTTTTCCCGTTGAGAAATTCTAAAAACTCAGATTGCTTGTCAGCAATAAAAGTCACAGATACCGCTTCTAAGTAGGGAAGTTGATTTCCCAACCCGTCGGTTTCGAAGTAATGCTTATTTTTTCGTAGCACAAGTTTTTCGCCTTCGCTCCAATGCTGAAAGCGAAAAGGGCCGGTTCCCACAGGGTTACTCCTAAAATCTTTCCCATAGAACTGCACAGCTTCGTATGGTACTAAGTAAGCATAGGGCATGGAGAGCAATCCGAGGAAAGCAGGGAAAGGTTTTTTCAGATAGATGGTTAACGTGGAATCATTCTCTGCCATACAACCCGATGAAGCACCTGCCTTTTGAACATCGAGCACGCTAAAAATCCATGCGCCGGGCGAGGCTACCTGAGGATTGAGAATCCTCCCAAAGCTGTAAACAAAATCGGAAGCGACAACTTTTCTCCCTTTACCCTGAGGAAAGGCGGGCGAATCGTGGAAACGTATATCCGAACGAAGATAAAAGGTGTACACCAGACCATCGCTCGAGATACGCCAACCATGCGCAATGCAGGGTTCAACGGTAAGCGAATCGCTAAGCTGAACAAGACCATTGTAAAGCTGATGCACAGGCCAAATCAACGGCAAACTCTTGGCGAATGCCGGGTCAAGGCTTGTAATGCCTTTACTCTCGTTGTAACGGAACACTAAACGAGTATCCTCCTGCTCCTGCTGTATGCAAGAGAATAACAGCAGTGTAGTTGCCAGTGCCAAATAAGCATTTCTCATGAATATTCCCGGTGCTTAATGAAACTACACTTCATGCCGTTGGCAGGCTAATTGGGCTACACAAACCCACGAACGACAACTATTGGGGTATTGGCATCGCCGCTTCCCGATACTAAATCAGCCAAAGACGAAACAAGATTTTCAATTTTCCGGGGAGTAGTTCCCTGTGCGCTAAAATCGTCCTTGCCATTCTTTTCCATCACCATTCGCTTCTCTTCGTCGATAATCCGCTCAATCTCTTCCTTTGTTTTGCCCTCATTGTAAAGTTTCTGCATCAAGTACTTGGTCTTAACGCCAATCCTGTTCCTGTTCCTAATGCCTTCCGTGCAGCCAAAGCACGATACGGGATCGGCCAGTTCATAAATTCCCGATTCGGGATCTTTATATGCACCGTCACCGTTGATCATCACCTCAGTATGCTTTCCAAACTCGCTGAATATCATTCGCTGCACCTCCCTGCATACCTCATCTGGATTCACGGGGCACAGTTTAAGCTGTTCGTGTGCAGGGTCGAGAATATTCGATCCCAGCAATCCAAATTCCGAATGAGCTCCCTTACCGGGGGTAGAACAGATATCCTGCAACGTGATGACGTTTTTAAATCCCATCTTCAGAAACTCTTCCAAAACCTCAAACCGTGCATGCACATTGCTCACGATCACGGCATCGGGCTTCTTGCCAATCATGTATTCAACCCTATTGGCCAGGTAAATTTCTGCCTTGGCAGAGCTTGCTTCAACAATTTCGGTATAATAATCAATATAATCCAACCCTGTATCGGGATGGAGCAGCCTATTTTCGCCAAGTTCGTCCACAGTTATCAAATCCTCGGAATGTTTTTTCAAATCCCTCAGGGTTGATTTTGCCACTATGGGATTTCCCTGTTCATCGGCAGGGAACATCAGCTGGATTATCACTTTCCCTTTAGGCACTGCTTTGGCCATAGCCTTGAGCAGCATCGAAAAGCGATTTCGCGAAAGGATTGGAAAAATAACGCCCAAAGTTGAATTATCGCTAAGGTTCAACTTTGCTTTTATCTCCATCGACACATCGTCGAGATGAACAATGTTGTGCTGCGTAATGGCAACTACTGCCTCGGTAATGCAGATGATATCATTCTCCCGAATGATATCGGGGTTGTTAATCAAACATTTCCTTACAACATCAACAACGTTATCATCACCGGTTATTATTCCGGTTTTTAAGCCAAAGGCCACAACACCAACTGCCTTTTCAGGAATTTTCATCTATGTTATACTTTTGATTACCTGTGGTTTAATCAAAACATTATTTTGTTTTGATTTTAACAAAGTAACGAAAAAACAACAGCATTCCTACAAAAATATCGTACAGGTTACCACGTTTTTTTAAACAGCTAATTGGCATGGATTATCTGATATGATAAAAGGGCATAAAAAAGAAGCCGGACTTCCCCAAGCCCGGCTTCACACCCTAAAAAATTAACCTAAAACAACTAACCCGAAACCAACTAAAAACCCTAATGAAAAGAAAAACACGTTAAGTTTCATTACTAAAAACGCAACTCATCGTTTTATGTTTCAATGATTAACGATGATTTACATCACCTTTTCACAAAACCCTTGCCAATACTACAAACCTGGTGAATTATTTTTTTATTCGATCAAATATGCCAGTATCTTGATCAGAGATTTTGAACTATGTATTCCTTTGACGGGCGACAGATTGTGCAGCAAATCCCGCGCTTGATTTACCTGTTGCAGGTTGGGAGGAATGTTTAAAGTGGGAAAAACCATCTTCAAAGCAATGGCTGTTTTCAATGTGGATGCCTTTATTCTCAGGGTATTGGCAGAATATCGAGAGGGGTGAATATGAACAAACCTATTGGGCATTCGCCCCAATCGGAGCGTCCACGACGAACCATCGGAAAGGGTTATTGATCTATACTCTAACCCACTGGTTCTAAGCCAATCTTCATAATCGGCATGGCTTACAATTTTTAAGCGAGAGAGAATATCGACGATTTGACCAGCAATGGCGTGTGGCATCAACCCTCCAACATAAAAATCGAGTACCGAACCGCCAATGCCCCTACACAGTGTCCACACCTCTTCTTTAGGTACCTTTCCCTGCAACAGTATGAGCTGATTTTTGATATACCCTAAGTGGTGCTTCCACGATAGGAAAGCAATGGGTTGTGGCAAGTCTGCGTCGAAAAGGGTGAAACTTTGCAACTTCTCCATTAAACTTTAGGGCGAATGGAACATAAATTCTACCACAAAAATAAAAAAAGAATGGCACGAAAAAAGGCCAATCTCGGCAGATTGACCTTTTGATAACCCTTGGGATATTGCAAATCTTACCGGTAGTCCTTACGGCCTCTGTCCCTGTTGTACCCTCCTCCACGCTGGTTTCCTCCTCTAAAGCCACCACGGGACTCCTTCCTCTCTTCAGCTTGATTAACAACGATAGCACGTCCGTCAATTTCTGAGCCGTTTAACTCTTCAATGGCCTTTTTGGCCTGTTCGTCATTTGGCATTTCAACAAAACCAAAACCTTTACTTCTTCCGGAGAACTTATCAGTAATAATCCGTGCCGCTGAAACTTCACCGTACTCTTCAAAAAATTCCTTTAACTCCGACTCCTGCAAGCTAAAAGGAAGGCTTCCACAAAAAATGTTCATGCTGTAATTTTTATAATTTAATGGTTAGTAAAACTTCACAAAGATACTCCATATTTAATTATCAATGAGTTTTTTCAATTTATTTTACAGATAATAAAAGAAAACCATTTTCCCGACATTGGGGAAATGGTCGAAGTTGGCCTAAAAGATGAGCGACCAATGGATATTTTTTATTTATCCCGTTACGTTTGTTATCTAATGGTCCAAAATGGCAACAGTGAAAAGTAGAAATTGTGTTTACCGAAAACCACTTTGCAGTACATGTATTTAAAACAGAATTAGTTGAATAACGTTTCTGGATACTAAAATAAGGCATAAACTCATGAAAAGTTAATTTAAAATGAAAAACGAATTTCGGGTATTTTTTTACTTCTGGCTGAAAGCTAAGGTTTGCATTAAAAGATAAGGGGGCAAAAAAATATTCAAATTAGATACCAAATTGCTTAAAATAAATGGGGTGTGCAAGGTAGTTGATCATTTGCCAATTTTCATCCTACAATCAGAATATAAGCGAAAGGCTTAATATTCAAAACTATATAGTATGAAATTAAAAAGCGAAGGTTTAAAAGGAAAAATAAAAAATCTCTAAGTACACGACAAAAATTTTAAACAATTGATATTATAGCGATTAAATCCAGTAATCAATACCCTTGCCAAGTAGTCCAACCCGTACTTAAAGATGCTAACCGCCCTGTTCCCGTGTTTTTTGATAGTTATTGGCTTA
>JAKQEF010000080.1 GCA_029558675.1 Bacteroidota bacterium
CCTACCTTGAGGCTATGGAAAATATTTCGGTGGATGCCATTCGCTATTTTTTCGACCTTATTTTAGCGCAGCAGAATGTGCGCACCGCTCAGCTTAACTATGCCAATACCGATACCCTATACCAGATTGCCAAGGGACGCTATAACATTGGTACCATTGCCGAGAATGAGCTGCTCCAGATGGAGCTTAGCTTCCTTAATGCCGGTAGTTCGGTGAATGAGGCCAATATTGAACTTCAACTGAAAAAGTTTAAGATAAAATCTTTCCTTGGCCTAAACGATCAATATGATCTTGAATTGGTTGTCCCAACTGATTTCCCGCTTGTTACCCTCGATTATAATGCCGTGCTGAATATGGCTCGTTCCAACAATCCTAAAATGATACAATACAGGAGGAGTTTGATTGAAGCAGATAGAGGAGTTGCACAGGCCAAAGCGGAGAGGGGATTTAGCGCCAACCTCAATGCTTCCTATGGTCTTACACAAATGTCAGAGGAGTTGGAAAATGTTTACCGCGATCCTTTGGATCAGCAGGGTTTAAGAATTGGAGTATCAATCCCCATTTTGGATTGGGGGCTTGGAAAAGGACGCGTGAAGATGGCCCAATCGAGCCGTGAGGTGGTGCGTACCAATATTGAGCAAAGCATTGTGGATTTCGAGCAGGATATTTTTCTTAAGGTTATGCAGTTCAACCTGCAGGACGACCAGTTGTTGCTGGCAGCCAAAGCCGATACCATTGCTCAAAGCCGTTACAATGTTACCAAAGAGAGGTTTCTCATAGGTAAGATTGACGTTCTGGACCTGAACATTGCCCAAACCGAACGGGATAATGCCCGCGAGCGCTATATTGCTGCCATGCGCGACTACTGGCAGTTCTACTACAACATGAGGAAACTTGCGCTTTTTGATTTTATCAGCAATAAACCACTTGAAACTGAGTTTGATAAGTTGGTTAAGTAGTTGACCGATCGGCATGCTGTTTTGAACTATGCCTGGCGCAGATCAGGTAATGTTTGCCGTATTTTACCCCTTATTTATTAGCATTACCATGCAATAAACAACAGGCTTTTTGTACTTTTGCTTTCCTATGGCAAACAGTTGTAAAGGTTTTTTTGTAGGCATTATTCAACTCATGGTATTCACCGCCATGGCCTTGTCGGTTGGGCGGGTTGTTGCCATTCCCGCTATTTATTCCTTTCCCGATACTGTAGTCAGTAGCAATTCTTCCCGACACTCTTTGCCCGTGGGGCAAAATAACGATACCATACCTGCTGATACCATCCGGAGTAAAACGGACATCCATTTACCCGATGATTCACAGCCATCCAAAACCAACGAGGCCATTAAGAATCGCAATGTTAGGGAGCTGCTCTTGCTGTCGCCCAGGGAAAAAGTTGTTTCGTGGAGGTTCAACTCCACCTACCTGTCACTCGAACAGGCTGCTGTAGATACCTTGCTTTGGATGAACCACTTGTTTTACCCCCAGGACGAGAGGAATGAGACCTTTACTTTCCTCGGGAATATAGGAAGTCCGGTACAGTACGACCACTTCTTTTCGCGGGAGCATGGAAAGCCATTCCTGTTCTCAAAGCACTATTTGAATTTTGGGACAGACAATTTGAGCCATCGCCAATTCAACGTCAGGCGTCCTTTTACCGTTCTCTCGTACTCCACGGGAGGAAAAAGGAGAGAGGCGGAAGAGGTATTGCGCACCATCCACACGCAGAATGTAAATCAACATTTGAATATTGGGATTGAGTACGATTTTTTTGGAACAAAAGGGGCATACAGGCATCAGGAGACCAGGGATAATTCCATATCGCTTTTTTCAAGCTATTACAAGGGCAACCTGTCGCTGCAAGGCTCGCTGACTAGCGGTAATTTTAAAAATCAGGAGAATGGCGGGCTGACAAACGATTACTTTATTCAGGATACCCTTATGGAATCGCAGCTGGTCCCCGTATGGCTGAATAGCGCGCAAAGCGTAACACGCGAAAGGGGTATTTCGGCCATTGCTGGGTACACATTTTTGAACATCAGGAAGTTCTCTCTCGATTCCATTTCGGAAAGCAATGAGCTTTATATTCCGCTGATCACCTCTAAGCTAATCATCAATGGTAGTCGGTTTAGCAGAACGTATAAGGATAACAACCCCGATAGTGCCTATTACAGCTCATTCTTTATTAACCCAAGGATTACCGCTGATTCTGTTGCGCTTTCTCTGTGGGAAGCCGTTGCCATGCTTGAAATTGCCCAATTTGCAAGCATCCCCGGTATGCCGGGTATTAGAGGTTGGATTGGGTACGAGGCTGCCCACTACTACTTCTTCGAACCGGGGGATTTCATATTCACTAGGGATTTGCGCAGCTACTCCAACAGCCATGTGGGTGTGGCTGCATTTAGCCATAGCCCATACCTTTCCTATCAGGGAGCCCTGCGAATATACGCCGATGGTTATAGAGCCGGCGATAAGCAGTTGACGGGACAGGTGAGAATTTCATTTTGGAAAGATCCCTCGATGCCCCAATTTAAAGGCCAGCTGCTGATTGATGAGAGGACACCCGACATTTTCTACCAAAATTATTTTTCCAACCACTATCGGTGGGAGAATGATTTTAAAAAGGAGAAGAGGTTTGCACTTTCCGGTGCCCTATCGGTGGAGAGGTGGAGCATGGAGGTGGAGTATAACCTGATGCATGTCAGCGATTTTATTTATTTCGACCAAGAGGCAAACCCTGCACAGGCCGATAACGTTACCATTACATCGGTATCAGCCGAGAAAAATTTCCGCCTTGGCGGGTTAAATTTTTTCAACCGCTTGGTATGGCAGGCCAATACCAATTCCGAAGTGCTCAGCCTTCCGCATATCATTGTATTCAGTGCCCTTTTCTACGAGAGGGAGTTGGTGAAGAACGCCCTGACAGCTCAACTGGGAACAAATGTTTTCTATAGGTCTCATTTCTATGCCGATTCATACAGCCCGGCACTGGGTCAGTTCTACAATCAGCGAAGCAAGAAAATTGGCAATTATCCGACTGTGGATATTTTTGCAAACTTAAAATGGAAAAGTGTTCTGATTCACCTGAAATACGAGCATGCCAATCAGGGATTCCCTCACAGTCAATACTTTTCGGCTCTTCATTATCCCATAAATCCTAGGGTCTTCAAATTCGGCCTTTCGTGGATATTTTACGACTAATCGTCAAAAAAAATTTGTGGTAAACAAATTAGCATTACTTTTGTTGCTTGTTTAAAAAAACTATTTTTACATGAAACGTTTGAGAACCAGCAATATGAAATGGATTTTTGCCTTTGGGCTGGTGTTTATTCTCTTTTTTGGATGCCTTCAGCACTATCAGCAATCCCGTGTGAAAAGCGCGGATGGCCGTAGAGATCTGGAGCAGATCCTCGACGAGGGAGTGCTGGTGGCAGTTACCGATTTCAACTCCACAAATTATTTTATCTACAACGGAGAGCCCATGGGCTATCAGTTCGATTTGCTTCATGCATTTGCTTCGTACTTAGGCGTTAAACTTGAGATTGTAGCTGAGAATAACCTTGATCAGGCCTTTGCCATGCTGGAAAGGGGAGAGGTTGATATTTTTGCCAATAATCTGACCATAACCAACGAACGTGGAAAAAAGTACAGCTTTGCCACTCCACACGGTAAAACCCGCCAGGTTTTAGTTCAGCAACAATCCACGGAGAGTGGTGAAAATCAGGAATTTATTCGCAACCCCATTGAACTGGCTGATAAGATTGTGTACGTTCAGAAAAGCTCGGCATCAGCCCATAGGCTTAAAAATCTTTCGGATGAAATTGGTGCCAACATAACTATTGTTGAGATGCCCAACTATGAGGCCGACGAGCTGATCGAACTGGTTGCAAACGGGGAGATTAACTATACCGTATGCGATGAGGACATAGCCAGGGTGAACTCATTTTATTTTGACAATATTGATATTGAAACTCCCATCAGCTTTGAGCAGAATTTAGCCTGGGCTGTGGGAAAAGAGTCGGACGAACTGCTGCAAAAGCTGAATGAGTGGCTTGAAATGTTTACCGGCACTGCCGAGTTTAGGATTATTCGGCATAAGTATTACGAAAACCCCCTCTGGGCAAAGAGAATTATAAAAGGCAACAGCGTAATAAAAGCAGGGCATATATCGCCTTTCGACGAAAGGTTTAAGCATGCCAGCAGCAATATCAACTGGGATTGGCGCCTTTTTGCGGCCATGGTTTACCAGGAGAGCCGCTTTAAACCCTATGTCCAATCCAGAAGAGGGGCCTACGGTCTGATGCAGTTCATGCCCTCAACTGCCGAGTATTTTGGGATAAAGCATAAAACAGATCCTCAAACTCAAATTGAAGCAGGTGCCAGATATTTGAAATGGCTTGAACGGCAATTTAACGATAGCCTTATCGACCCTCAGGATAGAATTAAATTCATATTGGCGTCGTACAATGGTGGATTGGGGCATGTAATTGACGCAAGGAATTTGGCCAAAAAGTATGGGAAGAATCCCAATGTTTGGGATAACAATGTGGATTTCTTTATTCTAAATAAGTCAAATCCTGATTATTACAGCGATACCATTGTTAAATACGGACATTTCAGGGGTAAAGAAACGTACAACTATGTTAACCAGATAATGAACAGGTACAAACACTACCAAAACATAGTGCGAAATTAAAGCAAAGCCCTCTAATACAAGCAAATCAGTTCGGAAATAATCATTGCGGTAGCACCCCAGATAAATTCGTTACCCGTAAGAAAGCAGGGGGCTGAAATGGTAGTTCCCATCACCTCAACAAGTTTTGCGGAGCAGCTGCCGGGATTTTTCAAATCCATCAGATTCACGAAAATGGGATACTCCACTTCTTCCTTGTTGATTAGTAATGCCGGAGGTTTTGATATAACCCCTACAACGGGCTGTACCAATAGATTGGTAACGGGAATGAAAAGCGGTGTTAAGTTGCCAATTACCTTTACGGTAGATGGTGGAAGACCAACCTCTTCATACGCTTCGCGTAGTGCAGTGGCGGTAAGCGATTCGTCGGACTTTTCGTATTTCCCTCCGGGGAAGCTTACCTGTCCGCTATGGGCACCATTGTAGGTTGTCCTCTTAATGAGGATAGTGGTTGGCTCGTGCTGCTGGGGGTAAATACCAATCAGCACCGCACTTTTACCCGTGGTGGAGTCTGGTTGGGTTCGGAACGGTGAACCGCCTCTGAAAGAGGGAGCCATGCGGTTTTGGGCTTCAAAACCGGGGAGAGACGTGTTCAATCCTTGTTTAATCCTGCTTATGGTACTATCAAATGCACTGGTCCCCATTAGGAATACTTTTGGATGAAAAAATTTACTTTATCGATTGTTCAATCCAACGATTTTAAAAAGAAGTATTAACCTGCCAATAGATACACCTTTCGTAATAAGTAGGGCTATTGCTATTCAGGCGATTACTAAAAATAGATGAAAAGGTATCGTTCGGAGATTTGCTAAGCGCATCTTTCGATATTCCAAACAAAGGCTCTAACCCCAATCTCCTTATTTCGTAAATCTAACTTTCGCACCGATTTTAGTAAAACGTCCACCTTATCGTCCTCTACTATGGTGATAATGGCCGAGTTCATCTCGGGCCAGGTGTGTGTGCCCCGTCGGGGTTCGCCCGTTTTGCTTCCCTGCCCTTGTACCTGTTCAAAAAAGGTGAAACCACGGATTTCAAGCTGTTGCAACATATACTCAACCCGCTCGGTGTTGGCCTGATTAAAAACTATAAACACTGCTTTCATACTATTCACCCTTTTTATTGATTATTACCATTTTCCACGCCATTTTCAATCTGCATAAAGATATACTCTTTGCGGATTTTTTCCTGTTTATTCCTTTCACCGTGGCGCGACATCACGCCGTAAAGTACGGGAACCACGATCAGCGTTACAAATGTGGAAACCATCAAACCTCCAATAACCACAATACCCATGGGGCGCCACAGTTCCGAGCCCTCGCCACGGCTCAGTGCCATAGGCACCATACCCAGCATGGTGGTAAATGCAGTCATCAGCACCGGACGCAAACGGGATGCCCCTGCCAAGGAAATGGCTTCGTGCAGCTCGTAATTACGGTCGCGCATCAGGTTGGTGTAGTCCACCAGAACGATTCCGTTCTTCACCACAATTCCCACAAGCATCACTGCCCCCAAGGCGCCAATCATATCCAATGTGGTTCCCGTTACCCAAAGGGCCAGAATAACCCCTGTTATGGCAAATGGAACAGACATCATGATGATGAACGGTTTGGAGAATGATTCGAACTGCGAGGCCATGACAATGTAAACCAGGAGAACTACCAATGCCATGAGCAGACCCATATCGGCAAAGGTTTTCTGCTGATCCTCGTAGTTACCGGCAAGCCGGATGGTTACCCCGCGGGGAATTTTTATCTCCTTCAGGTTGGTTTTGATGTCTTCTGCCAGCTCGCCCAGCGAGGTTTTATATGGCGTTACTTTTACCGATACCATTCGTTGCCGGCTTTTCCTTGTAATGGTAGGTAACGACCAGTACTCCTCCACAGATGCCACCTCACGTAGCTTAATGAACCCACCCCTCGGTGTGGGAATGGACAGGTCTTCGATGGTGGAGATTGAGTTGCGGTTCTTCTCCTCCATACGAACCACAATGTTGTGTTCATCCCCGTCATCCTTCAGAAATCCGACGATCATTCCCGAAACACGATTGCGAACGTAGCTGCTCACTGTTGCCGAATTGAGCCCATGGAGGGCCAGTTTCTCCTTATCCACAACAATCTTCAGCTCTGCGCGCTCCTTCTCCCTGCTTATGGTGATATCGCGGGCACCGGGCACGTTGTTGTGAATGGTTTGCTTAATATCCTCTGCAAGAATACCGGTTACGTCAAAGTCAAATCCATATATCTCTACATCAACGGTTTGGTTGCCACCCGGGCCCATGCCCGAAAATATTCGGGCCTGATAGTCGATAATCTCGGGGTGAAGCGACATCTCCTTGCGTAGCACTTCGGAAATTTCGGAAATGGAACGGCTCCTCTTTCCCTTTTTCCCACAATTTATGTTAAAACTGATGGTATTGTTCATGGTTGAGGTGAAGAGCGAAGATATTCCGGCCTCGTCGTTGGAACCGGCTGTGGTGGCAATGCGCTGGATTTCAGGAACCAGCACCATAAACCGCTCTTCCAGTTTTCGGGCCGTTTTCAGTGTCTCCTCAATACGGGTTCCGCGATTCAACTCCACTGTTACGTTTAGCCTACCGGTATCGGATTCCTGCATAAAGTCGGTGCCAATGGCACCCATGGCGAAAGGCAACAGTGATGCGATAAATATCAACGCAGCTATCACTATGGTCATTGTTTTGTGCCTTAATGCGTAGCGCAGGGCCTTTGCATACCAAAGGTCCATTTTATCCATAAATCCGATGGCATACCGCTGATACCAGTTTACCTTGGTTGGTACTTCAATCAGCTTGCCGCACTCATCCACCTTCATCTTCCTCGATTTGAGAAGTTGCGAGGCAAGCATGGGGGTAAGGGTAATGGCTGCTATGGTAGAGGTGCTTATAACGATGGTTACAATCCATCCCAACTCCTTAAACATTACACCGGCCATGCCGCCAAGCATGGTAAGGGGAACAAAAACGGCAATGATAACCAGCGTGGTGGCAATTACCGATATCCACACCTCATTGGTGGCATATTTGGCCGCTTCGCGGGGATGCGAGCCGCGTTCGATATGCCGCATAATGTTCTCCAGCACCACGATGGCATCGTCCACCACCATACCAATGGCCACAGTAAGGGAACTGAGGGAAATGATATTGAGCGAACTCCCGATGAAATCGAGGTAAACAAAGGCGACTATAAGGGCAATGGGAATGGTAAGAGCAATGATGAGCGTAGCCCGCCACCGGCCTAAGAAGAAGAGAACAACCAGCACCACGAAGAGCAATGCATACATAATGGATTCCTGCAGGCTGTTGATGGATCCCTGAATATCTTCCGACGAGTCGTAAATAAGATCAATATTGATATCGGCGGGGAGCAACTCTTTTGCCTTTGCCATCTGCTTATGAACATCACGGCAGATTTGAACCGTGTTGGCACCCGATTGCTTGGAGATGATGATTCGCACCCCATCCCTGCCATTGATTTTCTCATCCAGCGTAAGGTCTTTTATGGTATCACGCACAGTGGCTATATCACATATATAGACCGTTTGCCCCATGGGTGTGGTGGTTACCAAAAGGTCGGCTATTTCTGAACTTTCAACATACTCAGTTCTAACCTGCAGTTGGTATTGCTCTTTCTCCATCTTTACCGTACCCGATGATAGGTTGAGGTTGTTGCTGGCAATGGCAGCACCCACCAGCTCCAACGGAATGCCGTAGGCATCCATCTTTTCCTGATCGAGTTCCACGTAGATATACCGGTTTGGGGCTCCCGAAATGGAGATATTGCCTATACCATCAACGGTATTGAGCTGTGGAATAAGAATGTCGTTAAGTATCTTATCCAGTCCGGCATAACTCTCTTCGGCGGTGGCCGAGAATTGGATGATGGGCATGGCGCTGGAGCTGAACTTGAAGATAAATGGGTACGATGCGCCGTCGGGTAGCCTGTCCTTGGTTATGTCAATGTACGATCGAATGTCGTTGATTACCTCATCCAGATTGGTTCCCCATTCCAACTCTAAGAATATCAGCGACATGTTGTCGCGTGAGGATGAGGTAAGCGTTTTTAGCCCATCCACTGAGTTAAGGCTGTTTTCCAATAAGCGGGTAACGTTGGTTTCAATCTCGCTGGCACTGGCTCCGGGGTAAGTGGTCATCACCGATACGAAGGGCAACTCCAGCTCAGGGAATTGGTCAATGGGCAGCCTGCTCAGCGAGAAAAGGCCGATGATAATTACACCCGCAAAGATTAGCAGGGTTGTAATGGGTTTATGAATGGCTGATTTATAAATACTCATCTCTTTCTATCGCTTTATTTCCATCGTTTCACATCTCTTTACTTCCATCGTTTTT
>JAKQEF010000085.1 GCA_029558675.1 Bacteroidota bacterium
ATTGGCACCGGCCATGATGGCCTCGCTGCGACCCATATCGTCAATGGCCTGAAGGGCAGTGGATGCAACAATGTTAACATCTTTCATCATGATACGCACAATGGCTATCATTTTTATCGATAGGTTAAGCCTTTCGTGCAGGGGAAGAAGCATATCCCTATACCCGTACAGGGGCGTTTCGTGATGCTCAATGTAAGGGCCCATCCCAATCATGTCCAGATCCATCCCTTGGAGCCATAGTACATCTTCGGCCAAATGCTCAAGGGTTTGAAAAGGAAGGCCTATCATCACGCCTGAGCCAACCTGATACCCAACTTTTCGTAATGCTTGTAAACTCTCTATCCTCTTGTCGAAATCGTGAGTTTTGTTCTGTGGGTGCAGTTTTTTGTAAAGTTCGCGGTTAGTGGTTTCAATGCGCAGTAAATACCTAATGGCTCCGTTTTCGAACCATTTCCGGTAAGCATCCTCCGTTTGTTCGCCCATGGAGAGGGTAATGCCCAACTCGCTGTTGGTGGCTCGGTTTATCTTTTTCAACAGGTTGGCCACCCTGTCAGCAAACCTTTTGTTGCTTACCTCACCCGTTTGGATGGCTATGCTGCCAAATCGGTTTTTCCATGCAAATACGGCGGCATCAACCACCTCATCGTCCGTTAAGTTATACCTTTTTACATTGGTATTCCCCGAGCGAATTCCGCAGTAGTAGCAATTCTTTCTGCAGTTATTGGTCATTTCAATCAGCCCTCTCAGGAATACCTTGTTGCCCACGTATTGCTCCTTTACTTTTGCGGCATGGGCAAATAGGTCCTTCTGCTCTGCTCCGTTGGATTGAAGCAGGCGGACTATGTCTTTTTGTGTCAGGTTGGTATGGTCAAATTCACTCATCAGCAACAAAAGAATTGTGGGTGCAAAGATACATCAACCTTGGTCATTAAAAATACCATTGACCACGTTGTATTGCCAAAAATCCGCTTCACGTAGGTTTTTACCACGATGAAAACTTTTTGTATGTTTGCACACCTAATCGGCATATATTAAATGTATGTAACATTGCGGTATGGCAATTTGTTTGGAATTAACAATTGAAAAATGAAGACAAAAGACATTCCCTTTATCCTGTTGTGTTTAGCCATAATTATTCCCTTTCTGGTAATTGCGCCACTTCAACATTGGTTCCTGACTTGGAGCAGAGAGCATGCGATAATAATGAGTTTCATTAAGTTCTCCGTATTGGCAACCTTAGGTGAGGTTATTGGACTGCGCATAAGGACAGGCAATTATAATGAACCCAACTTCGGAATTCTCCCACGGGCCATTGTATGGGGATTTTTGGGAATAACCGTTAAGATGGCTTTTGATATTTTTTCCACAGGAACATTGGTTTTTATTGAAAATCTTGGAGTTGCCAATAAGTCGGGTAGTGAATTGGCCGGTATCCTGAACGGTGGACCCCTAAACCTTACTAAAATTTTATTGGCATTCGCGGTAAGTACGGCCATGAATCTTATTTACGCTCCCATGCTCATGACTTTCCATAAAATTACCGATGCACACATAATGGGAAACGGGGGTACTCTTGCGGGCTTATTTAAGCCCATAAGGTTTGGCGAACTGCTTAAGGGCATTGACTGGGGGGTTATGTGGAATTTTGTATTCAAGAAGACCATTCCCATTTTCTGGATTCCTGCCCACACCATCACATTCCTGCTACCCCCCATGTGGAGGGTATTGTTTGCAGCGCTTTTAAGTGTTGCTCTGGGTATCTTTCTGGCCATTGCCAGCGCCATGAGCAGAAAAAAATAGCATATTTCAAACGTTACAAATAAAGTGTAAACATGATAACAGAACAGCTCATAAATCCACGCAGTATAGTAGTTGTGGGAGGTTCCGACGATGTTCAAAAGCCCGGCGGAAAAGTTCTTAAAAACCTAAAAGACCACCATTTCAGTGGCAACCTTTATGTGGTTAACCCCAAGTTAGATGAAGTGCAGGGGATAAAGTCGTATCGCGATGTAGCCGAACTGCCACAGGTGGATTTGGCCATACTGGCCATTGCTGCCAAGTACTGTTCCCAAACCGTTGAGGTGCTTGCCAGGCAGAAGGAAACAAGGGCATTCATTATCCTTTCCGCAGGTTTTCACGAGGAGAGCGAAGAGGGTGCAAGGCTTGAAGAGCAGATTGTAAACATTGTGAACGAAACGGGAAGTTGTCTCATAGGTCCTAACTGCATAGGGGTGATGAACTCTAACTATGCCGGTGTATTCACCACTCCCATTCCCAAGCTCAACCCCAAGGGGGTGGACTTTATTTCCGGTTCGGGGGCAACAGCTGTCTTTATTATGGAGGCTAGCATGCCCAAGGGGCTGGAATTTTCTTCGGTTTACAGCGTGGGAAATAGCGCGCAGCTGGGGGTGGAGGATATCCTCGAATATTTGGACAACAGCTACGACCCAAAAACGAGTTCGCATATTAAACTACTTTATGTTGAGAGTATTAACAAACCGCAAAAGTTGTTGAAACATGCCTCATCGTTGATAATGAAGGGCTGCAAGATTGCCGCCATCAAAAGCGGGGGATCCGAAGCAGGAAGCCGTGCTGCCAGTTCGCATACAGGTGCTCTCGCCAGTAGCGACGTGGCCGTGGATGCTCTTTTCCGTAAGGCAGGAATTGTGCGCTGCAACGGACGTGAGGAGTTGTCAACCGTAGCCTCGGTTTTTACCCTCCCCGAACCCACAGGCAACAGAATGGCCATAATAACCCATGCCGGAGGACCGGCAGTGATGCTTACCGATGCCCTGTCCAACAATAAGTTTGAGATTCCACATATAGATGGGCCTAAGGCTAAGGCATTGCTTGAGAAACTTTTCCCCGGGTCATCGGTGGCAAACCCCATCGACTTTTTGGCTACGGGTACTGCCGAGCAGTTGGGGCACATCATCGATGCGTGTGAAAACGATTTTGACAATGTGGATGCCATGGCTGTTATCTTCGGAAGCCCCGGACTTTTCCCCGTTTTCGACGTGTACGACCTGCTTGATCGGAAAATGAAAGAGTGCAAAAAGCCAATCTACCCCATTCTCCCATCAATCATCAACGTGAAGGAGGAAATTGCCCATTTCCTGTCCAAAGGGAGGGTAAATTTCCCCGATGAAGTCGTATTTGGAAACGCATTGGCCAAAGTTTTCTACACGCCTAAACCACAACCGAATACACTAACAATGCTACAGATCGACAGGGATGCCATCAGGAAAGTGATAGATACCTCTCCCAACGGATACCTTGCCCCGGCAGATGTTCAAAAGCTCCTCGATGCGGCAGGGATAGTTAGGGCAACTGAAGCCTTAGCCACCACTTCAGCCGATGCCGTATCGGCAGCAATGAGAATGGGCTTCCCTGTGGTAATGAAAGTAGTGGGGCCTGTTCATAAATCCGATGTGGGTGGTGTGGTGCTGAATGTGAAAAATGCCGAAGGCGTTGCTGCGGAGTTCGAAAGGATGATAAAAATAAAGGATACCACGGCCATTCTTATCCAGCCCATGCTTTCGGGCGTTGAACTCTTTGTTGGCGCTAAACGCGAGGATAAGTTTGGACACATAGTGCTTTGCGGGTTGGGAGGTATATTCATAGAAGTGCTTAAGGATGTGAGCGAAGGCCTTGCGCCCATTTCAAATGCCGAAGCGCTGAGCATGATAAAGCGACTGAAAAGCTATAAAATTCTCCAGGGTGTGCGAGGGCAGGAGCCAGTGAATGAACAGCTCTTTGCAGAAATGGTCTCCAGGTTTTCGGCTTTGGTTGAGGCTGCCCCCGAAATATTTGAAATGGATTTAAACCCCCTGCTCGGTCGTAAGGATAGGGTTGTGGCTGTGGATGCCAGAATTAGAATTGAAAAATAGCCGGATATGTCAAAGTTCATGGACAGGGTTAAGCGGATTACGCCCAACGAATGGTTACTCATTGGCGTTATTTTGGTACTACTCGTGCTCATTTTCAGAAGATGGGGATGGATATGGAAAGAGGCCTCGGAATCATTCTCAAATATCTTTAGGTCAGGTAAATAATCATTGATTCCAAACCTTTTTTCAAAATGCTTTTAAAATAAAATGCCGATTATTTGCCTTTAAGCCCATTAAAATGCCGCTATTTTTTATCTTTGCCATTAGGCAGAAATGCCATAGCTCTTAAAACTGAAGTAAACATTAATAACCCATTGTTATGAAAAAACGAATTGGAATATTTTATGGACCCACAGGCGGAGCCACCGAGCGGGTAGCAAAAAAGATACAGGAGGCATTTGGTGCGGATAATGCCGATTTGATAGCCATTAAGGATAGTAAAGCCGGGGATATTGATAAGTACGAAAGGATTATTTTTGGCTGTTCAACCATTGGCAAGGATACATGGCAAACCGATAAGCCCAAGCCCGACTGGGATATTTTCC
>JAKQEF010000110.1 GCA_029558675.1 Bacteroidota bacterium
TGGTTAACATGCCCATTCTTCTTGGTGATAGTACTACCACAGTGAGGGCACTTTTTTTATTCATAGCCTTTGATTTGCGTCAAAGGTAAACATAGCAACGGTTTCAAGAGATTTGAGCATCAAAAATGTCTATTAAGCCAAATTTTAGCATTTCCAAAGCATAATAAAGAGAAAGGGCAACCGCAAACGGCGATAGCCCTTTCTCATTTCATTGCCCCTAATTCCTATAACTACTGTCGGATTAGATTTATGCCATAGCCCGCTAAATATTTAGCCTTTAATCTTCACGGTATTATTATCAGAATGCCTGTCAACCAACTTGTTGTATGGGTCAATCCCTGCTGTTTCAGGCTTTTCGTCCACAATTATTTCGAAGGTTGGATTTGGGCTGCTAATCCTATGCTTCTGCATGTAAAGCGCCACATTTTTCTTTTTTCCATCAACCCTTCTGGTGGTCATTACCCCCACATCAATCCAGTCGTTAAGCGATGCCGGGGTTTCATTCCCCAGGCTGTCGGCATAGAATTTCTGAACATCGCCCGTAAGGGTTACCCTATACCTGCCATCCTCCAACTGCTCCATTTCGGCCTCCCTGGCCTTGATATCGTACACGGTAATGGCTTCGAACATATCATGCACCAAGTAGCGCAATGAGTCTGGCGTATGCCCGTAAATATACTCCATGAAGTGCTCCGAGGTGGAAAATGGGGGTGCTTTGTATGCCCAATCCCTCAGATACGCTGCCAGCGCAGCGTTTACATTCTCCTCGCCAATATAGTCCTGCAATGCGTACATACCACAGAGCCCTTATTGTAGTGAATATAGTTCTGATTCTCACACAGGATGAGAGGCTGCTCTTTCTCCATCTCAGTCCTACGTCCCCGTAGGTAGTTATCCAACTCATGCTTTAAAAATTTTCTCATCTGGTCCTTCCCATAACGTTTCTCCATGACCATCAGCGCAGAGTATTGTGCCAGCGCTTCGGACATGAGGGTAGCACCCTGCACGTTGCCCCCAACCACCTGATGTGCCCACCACTGGTGTGCAATCTCGTGAGCGGTTACATAGTACACATAGTCAATATCCTCTTCATCCTCCAGATTGGCAATGAAGCCAATGCTCTCGGAATAGGGAATGGTGGTGGGAAATGACTGTGCAAAAGAAGAATACCGAGGGAACTCAACAATGCGTAACTCTTTATGCTGAAATGGGCTGTAATTTTTGGTAAAATAATCCAGCGAAGCCTTCATGGCCTCCATCATCTTGTCAATATTGTACTCGTGCCCCTTGTGGTAGTACACCTTTAAATCCACGTCGTTCCACCTGTCGGCCTGCACCTCGTAATCGGCCGAAAGAAATGCGTAGAAGTTGAGTATGGGCCTGTCCATCTTGTAGTGGAAGTAGTGCCTACCGTTTTCAACCCAATCCCTCACGAGGCGGCCCGGAGCGATGGCAATCTGCCCCTCCTTAGTGCTCACAGTGGCCTCAAAATCAATCCAGTCGCCAATTGCACCCAGGTAGGTACTTTGCAGTGCTACCGAATCGGTGCGGGGTGCCATCCGCCCCTTGGGCGGCAAGCCGTACTTTTTACGCTTATTAACCTCTTCCAATTCCGTTTCGGACTGATATCCAATGACGGGAATAAACCCCATGTTATTGAAAAAAGTACCGTTCTCAACAATGGTTACCATACCTCTATCATCGGTAAATCCCCTGTTTACTACCTTGAGTGAAAACAACATGTCAACCGATTGGCCGGGAATGAGCCGCTCTGAAAGTTTCACCACGTAGTAGCCTTGTTGCGTATCGGCCAATACAATTTCTGAAGTATCGCCAATTCTGCAGGATTCCAGTTGAACCTTTTCAGAGAGCAAAACATGCACCGAATCGATGGGATCATGGGTCTCATTCTTCAGCTTGAAGGTTCCGTTAATAACCAGATTGCGCCGGTCGGGGTAAATCTCCACATTCAGGTTTGCCGCTTTCACCTTGGGCTGTGGGATTCCTTCATATTTCTTGTAGGTTTTCTCATAGCTCACCAGATTTTTCTCACCCTGCTTGGTCGTCACAAACCTGTTGAGAATGGTGGTGTTATACACAATATATCCGCCCACCGCAATAAATCCCGCCACAGCGAACATGAATACAGCCCTGGTACCCCCTTTGAATTGGGCTACTGCCACCCTAATCCGATTTCTCAACGACGGATTGAAGCCTCGTTTCCAGAATAATGTTGTAATCACAAAAATGATTACCATCATAAAGAGCCATGCCAGCTGATACCATCTAACCCCCACCAAGAAATGCCCAAAACCATTCATATCTGAGTATGGAGATGGCGGTGTCAATGGGAATTGCCAAAGTTTGTGCTGCAGGCCAATAAAATCAAACCCAAAGGATATGATTATGTAGTAAAATAGAACTATTACATGCCCTGTAAACTTGTTCGAGGCTAAGGTTTGGATGAATATGGCGAGAACAGCAAAAGCAAAATAAACAGAGAGCTGCCCGGAAAAAATGTTGCTGAGGTACAGCGGGATATTCAGGTCAAAGAAACCATGGTAAATTTGGATTGACAAGCACGAAATCATCAGAATCACCGACATAAGGAGGAGAATAAGGAGCATGGCCCAAAGTTTTGAACCCGTGTATAGCCAATTGGGCAAGGGCAACGAGTCCATTATCTGGTCAATTTTAAAGCCTCTTTCCCGCCAAACCAGTTCGCCCGAATAAAAGGTGATGATTATCAGCATTATCAGCATAAAATTACCACTTAAATAATCTAACAAGATGTAGGTGACAGGGTAATTGGAGCCATCATACACACCAGTAACACTCACGGCATTACCGAAGAGCAAAAACAAGCCGGCAGCCACCATTCCAATAAAAGGCAAATCCTTAACAACAGTGGAAAAATCTATCCAACCCAATGACAGCATTTGCTTTATGTGGTTAACGCTGCTGTGTATGATTTTTACTTTTGGCAAATCCACATTCACTTTCACATCATCAACATCTTCACCCACAGGCTTCACAGAACGCTTTCGTCCGCCGTTTTCGGTCACGGTTACCAGCTTAAAACGCCAAAAGGCAAAGGCCAAAATCAACGCTCCAAGGGATACCCAAATAACCCTATTGAGTAGGAAAGCACCCGAAAGCGGAATGAGCTGTGTGTTGATTTCAGCAGGGGTCCAGTACTGCGTTGTGATATAAAACGTTGCCATACCAAACGGATCAAGCAACGATGCCATCTCCTTAGAATCGAGTTTGATGTAATGTGATGCAGCCCACAAGTAAAGCACCAGAAACAGGATACTTCCTAAATAGGAATAGACCATTCGTTTCTTCATTGAAACCAGGGAAAAGAATACTGCACCCAAAAAGAATGTGTTTGGGATAACGAGCATCATATAGGGCGACAGGTAGGCCATAAGGCGAAACGAGTCGAAGCGGGATGCCTCTATCCAACCGGCTGCGGGTGCAATTATGCTACCAAGGTATATGGCCAAGGGAATTGACACGAAAACCAGAATGGCATACACGTACGAACCCAGTAAACGGCCTGCCAAATAGGCCCCCTTTTTCATGGGATACGAGTAGAGTAAGGGGTGCACATTGTGGTCGAAATCACGGTACACGGGTGTACTCATTATGGCCGAAATCACCATAATTCCAAAGGCATTCATAATGGCAGTTATCCTAAAAATGGCCGAGGGTGAGTTCCTTAGTAGATTGCCAGCCCGTTCGCCTATGGTTACATTATCGGAAACCGTGGCGAAGAATACCATGAGAAAAAATATGAGGAAGTAGAAATAGGTAGCCGGTCGTCTGGCCCTGTACCTCAGCTCAAACAGAAAAATATCCTTAAACATGACGGCTAATTCTTGGATTGCATCAAAACGCTGGAAAAGTAAACATCCTCTAACGCAGGTTCAACCAATTCGAATCCCAACCCGGGTTCGGTTTCCGAGTAGAGATGGAGTTCGAGTTTGCCTGCACTTAGCTTTTGCGAAATGATACTCATCCCGTTGTACTGAGCAATATCGGCTTTGCCGACAACTTTCCGCCAAATCCTACTCTTTATGGCATCAATGGCTGCTCCGGGCTTGTCGTCAACCAGAACCACCCCCTTATCAATGATGGCCATCCTATTGCACAGACTTTCAACATCATCCACGATGTGCGAAGAGAGGATAACCACTATGCTCTCACTAATCTCGCTCAGCAGGTTATGGAACCGGTTGCGCTCCGAGGGGTCGAGGCCCGCTGTGGGCTCATCAACAATGATGAGCTTGGGTTGGCCGATGAGCGCTTGTGCAATGCCAAAACGCTGTTTCATTCCACCCGAAAAGCCTCCAAGGCTTTTGTGCCTGTGTTCCCACAGGTTGGTTTTCTGCAGCAGGGCGTGTACCACCTCTTTGCGTTCCTTTGCGTTTGCAATACCCTTAAGCTGTGCCAGATGGTTTAGCAACATTTCGGCGGATAACTTGGGATAGAGGCCAAACTCCTGTGGCAGGTAACCCAATAGCTGACGTACCTTATCCTTGTCCTTCAGTACATCTATGCCATTCAAAGTAATGGTTCCGCTATCGGGCTCCTGAAGGGTTGCAATAATTCGCATTAGTGTGGATTTCCCGGCACCGTTGGCCCCAAGCAGGCCAAACATTCCGCTGGAAATAGTGAGGCTCACATTTTTGAGGGCCACCACCCCATTGGGGTAAGTTTTGGTTAGGTTGCTAATTTTTAGTTCCATTGCTTAATTATATTTTCAAAATATGACGTTTACACTGCATGAAATGTTACAGAAGAAATGATACCGTAACGACAGGTTGTAAGCACAAGCACAATAATCTCCTGAAAAATAACACATTAATCATTCTTTAACTTCACATTATAGGCCTTCATGCTTCCTCCCGACGAGGTATTTACTCTCTTCAGCAGACCATCCTCATTGTAATGCACAACGGCCCCCGAACTGACCGATGCCTCAATCAAAGCACTGTTAATATCCATCACGGAACCGGAACCGGCACTTACCGATGCATTTTGCGTGGAATAATTTTTCATTTTGACTTTACTCCCTGCGTTAGCCGTTATATCCATGCTATCACCCTCCCCTTCCATTTTCAGTGTGGAACCGGCATTGAGTTCAGCATTAACCACATTAAACCTTCCCTTAAGAATAATAATGCCTCCGGCATTTGCTTTCAGGTCGAGAGCCGGGGCAGAGAGCGTGTCTGATGAGCGAAATATACTGCCGGCCGACACGCTCACCCTTGAAAACACCGGTCCTCTTAGTTGGCACTGTACTCCCTTGGAAGTGCGATGTTCAAGTTTGATGCTAATCACATCATCCAACACCGATACCTGAATCTCTTCCTGAATGGCAGAATCGGCCTCAACGGTTAATTGGTATAAGGTATCCTGCACAAACTCAATGGTGAGAGTGCCCTCAACCTCTATTTGCCCGAAGGGCAATAGCTCTTTCTGTGTGGAAAACATTTCATCCTGTTGGGGAACAATTTTTTCCAAATTGGTTTTTATCACATAAATCCCAACTGCAGAAAGGATGACAATAACCAAAAATGCGATGAGTAATAATAAGTTGCTAGTTTTCATCTGTTCTATTTTTTGTAATGATTTCAATTAAAGATTAACACTGTTTTAATGTATCTCCCAGTCTGTTCATGAAAATCATGCTATTTGTGATGAGAGAAATATTAGTCAACGGATTATCCCTGCTCCTTGTGGTATTTTTCCAAATCGTGATAGGTTATACCCAGAAGGTGCATGGTTTGAAAGAATTGGGGAACGGTTTTGGTTAAAAACTCTTCCCGTTTGTTCTCAATGGCCTTCTCTTTACCATTATCACAAACAAAGTAGCCAATGCCACGCTTGTTGTAAATGATATCGATGCTCTGCAAATAGTCGAACGCACGCATGGCCGTGTTGGGATTCACCTCCATGGAGGCTGCTATATCCCGAACGGAGGGGATGCGCTCATCGGGTTTCCACTTATCCGACAGGATATTCTGGCAGATAATATCGGCGATTTGCAGGTAAATGGGTTGCTGCTCATCAAATTGCATGGCTATACCTCCCTTTCTTTAAGTCTGAAGTAACTTACGGTTAGGAAAAACGGAACAATAAGCGAATAGTACCCTATCCTTATTGCAAGCAGGATTAATTCCAAGGAATCGGTGTTTCCGCTTTGCTTAACCCGGACATCTGTTAAACCCCAACTATTCAAAATGAACTTTGCCACAATTCCAATGATTACCATCAAGCCCATATTAAACACCACAATAGCAAGCAGCGTTTTAAAAAAGTTGTTCTTCTCGAAATAGATGGCACCCAAAAAGAATACGCTTTGAATGATACAGAAGTGTAGTAACAATTTAAGGAACTCCATACGGAATGGATTCACAATGTAGAAAGCCTCATTGAAAATTAGGGAAATAAACAGGGAGTTGACCATGGATGTCAGAACCAACACAACAGAAGCAACCACGGCGTACACCACCGAGCTGATTAACCAATTGGCCAACAGCTTTTCCAGTGGATTGGCCGGAAGCATCATGTAAAACCATCCCCTGGTTTTTGCACCCAACTCTTTGAAAATAGTTGAAGTGATGATTAGGCCCATTAGGAAAATGAATAGTTTACCCATCTGTAGTAAAGAATCGGTATCGTAAGCTCCGCCATTAGACCACGTTTTAAGCAGGCTAATACCTACTAGCACACCACACATGGTACTAAATATCACAGCATAATGCTTAAAATTTAATGCCATATATCTACCCATTAAAAGGGTTGTTCGACGGAAGGAAAATTTGTTCATCGTACTCATGATTTACCGGTTTTTGATTGCGTCATTAACTAATTCGGGGGCCTTAATCACAGCATTGAAGAGAGTCTCTAAATCCACCTTCGACTCCTGCTGGTTTCCCTTATATACTACGTTATGACCCGTCAGGGTTTCTTCCGAGTAGATAACCTCCTTGTCGGTAGTGCCAACAACATGGCCAAACGACAGGTTTTGAGCGATGTCATAGAGGCTAAAGTCGAATACTATGTTCCCCCTGTCAACCACCACCACATGGTCAATCATGGCGGCAAGGTCGCGTACCTGATGGGTAGAAATCACAAAACATCTTTCGGGGGTAACCACCTGAGCTATGATTTTCCTGAACTGGCTCTTCGAAGGAATGTCTAGCCCGTTGGTAGGCTCATCCATGAGCAGAATGGGAGTTTGGGTGGCCAACCCGAACGAAATGAAAAATTTCTTCTTCTGACCAAACGATAGGGCGTTTAAATTATCGTCCCCTTCCATTTCAAACTCCAGCATACACCTATTGTACATCTCCAAATCGAAATTCGGGTAAAAGGGTGCGTTGAACCTAACGAATTGGCTGCATCTCACTGCGGGTAGTTCAAACTCTTCGGGAACCAAAAAAAGGTAGCTCAGCACCTGGGCATCCCTGGTTGCAACGTTTAGACCATTTAGGGTTATCACACCCTCGGAGGGTTTCAGCAAACCACCAATCTGCTTTAGCAGCGTGGTTTTTCCTGCGCCATTCACACCAAAGAGGCCGTATATCTTCCCGCACTCAAGGTTGAGATTGAGGTTCTTGAAGAGTTTGGGCTTCCTTCGGTAGGCAAAAGTTACGTCTTGTAGTTGAATCATAATTATTTGTTTATAGTATTGGTGTATTATTGTCTTAATACACTGCAAATGTAATACAACTTTTTTTACATATCCAAATTATTTCTAACTAATTTAAAAAAAAAGAGTGAAAAAAAACATGAACACGCCTTATATCTCTGTTTTTTAGGACGATAGAGTTACAAAAAAATTGAAAAAATAAGTTGATTGCGAGAAGTTGGCTCGGTTTATGGCATGGTATTACCCTTGAAATAGGGTCGAAGGAAGTGTTGGAATGTGTCGGTTTTACTATTACTAAATGTTTTTTGGACCTCCGGTTTATCTGTCCCCGGTGCTTTTGTTTCAGCTGTTTATTGCACGATTAACAAGAAACTTCGCAAGTTCGATGGTTTATAAGGCTTGGTTCAAGCGATATTCTATGAGGGAATCTCTGTCTTTCTCGGTAATCATGCGTAAAGCCCGTTTGATAAAGCATTGACAAAAATAGGTTGTTTCCCTCTGAGTGTCCCTAGTTCCGGTTCACTCATTACATGGGTATCGGTTATTATGTTGTACTTTAAGTCAATTTCGTAGCAAATGTCTGAAATCTCACGTTCGGTTTTCCAATCTACTTTTTGTTTCATTACGATTAGAATGTCATAATCTGAGTCCTTATGAGCTTTTACTGTAACATGAGAACCGAAAAGTATCACGTCCTTCAGGTTGTCAGAAAACCTTGATTCCAACCGATACTTTAGGTCATTTAACAAATTCTCCTTATTTATTCTCATGTTTACAAACCTTTTCTCAAATATACTAAATCTTTCATAAAATTAAGAACCTTTCCAAATTCTACATCAGCTTGCCCCTAAAGTACATTTATCGGCTTAAATGCCGTTAAACACGCTGTTGTGCAGTGGCTATTTGTCTTTCAATGCTATTTCAAGTTCTTTTATTAATTCGTCTTTATTTGGAAATACATAAATAAACCTTGAAGCAAAAACATTGTTTTCATAGCCTTCTAAAATATATTCTGCTCCAATCTCATCCTTTTCTGCACAAATAATTATTCCTATCGGGGGATTGTCATTACTATCATTTATTTCGGTTTTGAAGAAATTCAAATACGCATTTAATTGTCCTACATCCGATGCTTTCAGTTTTCGTGTTTTTAATTCGATTAGGATGTAACTTTTTAGAATTTTATTGTAAAAAACCATATCCACATAGTTGTGCGTATTGTTTATGGTAATTCTTTGTTGAGAACCAACAAACATAAAACCTTTTCCTAACTCAAGTAAAAAGTCTTCGATATGGCGAATAAGTTTTTTCTCTAAATCCTTTTCAAGTATAGGCTTGTTCTCGGGTATTCCAAGGAACTCAAAGACATAAGGGTCTTTAACAATATCATCAGGTTTGGCTATTTCTTGACCTTTCCTTGCGAGTTGGTTAACTGTTTCTTTGTTCGCTTTACCAGACGACAGCAAGAGTCTTTCATAAAGCGAGCTGTCTATTTGCCTTTTCAGTTCGCGAACGGACCAATGTGAATTCTCTGTTTCCTTTTCGTAAAAGGCTCTTTTTTGTTTGTCTTCAATTATGAGAAGTTCACAGTAATGGGACCAACTAATCTGTCCAGACAGCGTCTGGACATTCGGGTATTCAAGGTAAAACTTTCTCATATTGAATAGATTCGCACGAGAAAACCCTGAGCCTAACTCTTTGGTCAGTTGGCTAGAAAGGCTTAAAATCAGTTGTCTAGATGATTTTTGGTCAAACTTACTATTCGATTCGACTTCAACTATTAGTTTTCCAATTTTCCAATAGGTTGATAGGAGTTCTGTATTGATATTCTTCGTAACATTTTTCCGTGCATCAATTATAATTGAGCGAATGCTATCAAGCAATCCGTCAATTCTTTTCGAGATATCTAGTTCTTTTTCCATAAAGTAAAAGTAATGATTTCTGGAAGTGTTGCCAAATATCTTAACTTGTACACAACTTGCGACTTAATAGACATTTAGTAGGTTGTAATGCCTTTCAATCCCTTTAAACATCTACATTTGGCGTATTTCAAAGCCATGAATAAAAAGTTTGCTTTTATTGCGGTTCAAAACGGACCAAGAGAAACGGGAAAAGGAATAGGTTTCAAATATTCAAATGCCATGATTGCTCAAAGCAGTTTGTGGGGGGACATTTACTGATCTGAAGTATAAACTCAGTAACCACAATGACCTACCAGTAGGTGACGGGAACGGTTTATTTACGACTTCCTATCGCGGCAATAAAAAAAGGTATCTTCGATGTTGTCCCCCCAACCCCAAAGGGGGGATTGGGTTTTCTTAGGCATCCGCTCAAAGAGTTACCCAATGAGAAAGGGTTGGCGATGAACCAACACTTAGGGGAACTCCCGTCGGTCAAGGTATTCCTGGCAGGTTGCTCCCCAGCAGAGCCTACTTCCGCTTACTTGACGCGCTTAATATTGTGATAAAAACAATACGATGTGCTAGATGCCAAAAATAAAAAGCCTGAAAAATGTCCATTAGGAGCAATGATAGAAAAAACAGCCTACTTTTTGTCCATTACGCCCAACTTGCTAATATGTAAACAAAAGCTATTTATTCCTTGCAAGTTACAAAAACATAACCTGTTTGTCAAGTTGATAAAAGGAAGGAAAAAGAAAAGAATTAAAATCTTTTCCAACCATTGGGATACTATCAGTAAAATGAATGGAATTACTTTAAACGGATGAAATATTGTATTTAAAAGCCAAGCCGGTATTCTCCGTTACAGAAATGCTGAATAAGATTCTGTTGTTTGATTTGAAACGGCAGTTTTCTTGACTTGTCCCCTTTCAAATTAGTATAGTTGTAAATAATTAATAATCAATGCAATCATTGAAAAAAGGGATAAATTTACCGCATTAAGGCGTTTTTTCAACAAAAGGCAATTAGCAATGAGCAACGGCCAACTCCGCACCCCGCAACTCCCAATCCCTGTAAGACCAACACTATTCCCTTTCCGCACACGCAAAAGTGCGTGAGCCCGGTAATCCCGATTTTTCGGGAGGCGGGCCGGTGGTGGCGTGAATGGCCAAACCCGTAGGATTCTGCCCAAGAGGTTTACCAGTTTGGGCTAGAATCCGAGGATTTGGGCAGAGCGGGGCGAAGCATCGGTTTACCTTGATTTTTTTTCCTGACTTGTCCCCTTTCAAATTAGTGCGGTTGTAAATGGCTAATAATCAATGCAAACATTGAAAAAAGGGGTAAATTTACCGCACTAAGGCGCTTTTTCAACAAAAGGCAATGAGCAATGAGCAATGAGCAACGGCCAACTCCGCACCCCGCAACTCCCAATCCCTGTAAGACCAATACT
>JAKQEF010000131.1 GCA_029558675.1 Bacteroidota bacterium
GCCCAGGGTGTCGCGCATTGCTAATAATCCGGCTTGGCCTGCCTCGTCGTCGTCGTAAACCGCCAAGATCAAGGACTTGTTTATAAAGTACGCGCCCCAGTTAACCAGGTCTATGCGATTGCTTGCGCTGCCTCCCATAGATGCAACCGGCATAACGTCGTTTAATTCCTGATCCCAGGTCATTGCGTTGAATTCGCCCTCTGTGATTAGGCATAAACGCGCGCTTGTCAAGCGGTCCGCATTGTATAAGGCCCCCGGTTTAGATCCTTTTACAAGGGTATATTTTGGGTCGTGGTTGGTTCTTAGTTTTACATACCATAACACGCCCTTGACCTCGCAAGGTATTGTTATACCGTAGGGGATCCATAAGGACCCGGATTTAAAGCCGCTGCTAAAGCCTAATTTAAATCGCTTTATGGTGTCATTGTATAAGCCCCGCTTATGTAAATATGCAAGCGCTTTGGCTCCAAGTTCGCTAAATAAATTTAGCTGGGCGATTTCTACGGCCTGCCTCGCGTCCTTTTGCCACTCGTCCGGGGGTGGTTGGTAGGGGGTATAGGTGGGCCTTGTCTGTTTGCTGTGTGTGCTGTTAGCAGCTGCAAGCGGTGAATTTTTGGCTATTGCCTGGGCTGCCTCCGCTATGCTTATATTGTCGCGCTTGGCTATAAAGTCGATAACGTCGCGCCACTTGCCGCCGGTGCAATTCCTGCATAGCCATATATTTTGATTAGGTTGTACTCTGAAACGGTCCTTGCCGCCGCAAAATGGGCAAGGCCCGGCAAGCTCGCCGCCGCCGGTCGTGGCAACCTTTTTTAACTGATAACCTCCAAGTAAATCAATTATCTTGGATTGTGTTTTTATGTTTTCAAAATCCATAATAGCCGCCGTTTTCCTGTTTGCTTGCATCCCCCCTTAAGGGGGGTGCAAGCTGAAAACAGGATTTAATTAACGGTCCTGTTTGCTGCTTGCGCCTGCAAACTGCTGCAAACTGTTGCAAACTGGCAAACTATAGGCTTTTGAGTTCTTAGCGCCTGGCGTCATTTTTAGCTTGTTTGCGGCTTCAAGCTTGCGGATTAGTTCCAAAATACGCGGCCTTCCTACGTCGGGCAAGGCGGCCTTGACCGCTTGCCATAAGTCATTTTGTATCATTGGCCCGGCCTCAAGCGCGTCTTTAATTTCGCGCTCAATGGCATAGTTGCTTAACATGTCCTCGGGTTCTACGCTGTAAAATTGGGCGGTTTCAAGTTCCTTGTTTTGGTTATGGGTATAGGCAAAATACGCCGTAAAGGGTGGAACCTCGCGGGTTCTGGTCTTGGTGCTTTTGATCGTTACCTGGTCGCTGTATGGTTCGCGGTCCACTTGTAAAGCAATATCAAGAGATGACTCAATACTGCTATGGCCTCGCAAGGCGTCGCCCGCTCGACCGCTTAGGCCGTTGCTTTTGCGCTGGTGATGTATGGCGATAACCGCCGCGCCGGTTTCTTTTGATAACCATCTTAAGTTACTCATTACCCCTATCATGGCGCTTGAATTTTCCTCTATGCCTCCGCTTACGGTGCCCAGGTTGTCAATAATGATCAATCGCGCGCCGCTTGCCCTTGCTGAAAATACCGCCACGCTTGCGGCGTCGCTTGCATTAAAAGGCGGGGTTGGGAAGCTGTAAACCTTTAGGGGTAAATCCTCGGGTGCTTTGTGTTGCTTACCAAGTGCCCTAAAGCGCTCGTATAAAAGATCCTCGCCCATATCATAATCAAGCCATATAACCGGCCCTTGCGCGGTTTTGATCGCATGCCCGCCTGTTTGCCAAGGTGCAACCTCAAGCCAAGGTTTGCCCATTGCGACGTTTACCGCAAGATCCTGCATTAACATGCTTTTCATGTCGCCGGGTGGGCCGTAAACTATGTTAAGGCTTTTCTCTTTGATTATGCCCTCAAGCACATAAACAAGCGGCGCCCGCGGTTCGTAAAAATAACTCATGGTCAAGGGTTGCCACTCGTCGGGCATGTCGTCTGGGACCTTGTCAAGGTTATTTAATAGATACTGGGCGTCGCGCTTGCCTTCGTCGTTTAGATCCTGGTATAAGGCGGCAACCTTGACCGCTTGCGGGTTGTATTCTAATTCTTGACTTTTGGGGGTGTTTGGGGTAAAATCTTGATTATCAGATAAAGAATTTACACCGTAACCGCGTGAAGTCCCAGGCTCGCCCGCCTGGGCTTCGTCTTTAATTGGTCCTATCATTTTTTAGCCTCCATGTGCTTTTCTAATTCGCGCCTAAAATCTGGGCTTGTTTTAAGTGCGTTGATCGCCCCGCGCAAGTATTCGGACTTTGTGCGGCGGGCTTGCCAGGCTCGGTCGTCAATGACCTTATACTGCTCCGGCGTAACCCTGATAGTTATAAACTTTTTGTACTCCTCCATAAATGGCGCCCTCCTTAGGCGCTTTAAATAAAAAATCCCGTTTTGGCTCTCATAAGCTTGTAACGGGTTTGATTGTAAAAATTGGCTTTTGTGCTATAATGCAATTAAGCCATACTTGTATTCCAGTTACAAGTGCCCCTTCCCGCGCCCGGTTGCCCGCCGGGTTTGGCTTTTTAATGGGGCTGTTATGTTGTCAATGTGCTAATACCTATTATACCCTATTTTGTTTTTTATCGCCTCTAAAGTGCCTTAGATCGTGTCTGGTTTACCCTTGGCGGTTGCTGGTTATACTGTGCGAAAGTGTAACGCCATAAAGTAAAAAAATATTTTGTTATCTATATACTAAAGCCACTTTTAAGGGGTGTTTATGCCATGTTTACCTTAAAATGTTTCAATTATTAAGCTTGTTAACATTTCTCGCCTGTTTGTTCTAAAATACTCCCTTCAATATTTACCGCTATTTTTTAGCTTTTTTACTACCCTATTATAAATTTTGCTTACCATTTGTTGATTTATGCCCAGGACCGCCGCCGTTTCTGCTTGGCTGTAACCTTGGTATTTTCGCCTCAAAATAAACCGCTCGCGCTTTGTTAGTATCTTGGCGGCTGCTTTTAGATCTATATTTTCGTCCAGGGTGTCGGTATTGTATGGGGGATTTTTTAACCATTGATTAACGCTTGCCTCTGTTTTGTCATGCCTTGCCCATATTTTAGCGCTTTGATCCTGGGGGCTGTATGCGTCAAGTTCTTTTTGATCGTACTTGCTGCGGCCGTCCGCTTGGCTTGGATAGTCGCCCGGATATATTACGGCTTTGTCGCTTGCGCTTAGTTCGTTATATAGTCTATTTTCATTTAGGCCGCCCGGCAAGCCTTCGCGGTATTCGTTTAGATCCTCCCAGGTCGTTTCATTAGGGTTAAATTTGGGCTCGGTCTTTTCGCCTGTAATCTTAAAATAATTATTTTCGTCATTGATCGATATATTTTTTATATGCTCTAATTCATTCTTTAGCTTCGCGTCCTCCAGGTTTACCCAGTCCCTAACCCACTTTGGCCAAGTCTTGCGGTCGCTGCCATACTGCTTTAAACATGCTGGGCATAAGCTCCAGGACCTTTTTATTTTGGTTCCGCAAACACATTCACGCGGGCCGCGTTGCCTTTTGCCTCTTGGATCGTTTAGCGGTGCGGTGTCATTATTAGGCAAGGCGGGGTTTATAGTCTTGTCTTTAGGATCTAATAACCATGCCTTATTTTTGCTATTTTTGCGGGCCTCCAGGCTTGCGGCGTTGCGTTCTATGATTTCATCAACGTCGATAATATTGATTCGCCCTGGGCTTTGGCCTCGCTGTTTTGTCATTGTATAGCTGTTAAATACCCTCAAAATTGATTATTATAAATAGGTTTATAACTGCCTTATGCCTTAGGGTTAATCAATTCTAAAATCAATTCGTCCGGTTCTAATTAAGTCCGCTAATACTTCAAGGGCCTCTTTTGGCTCGCCTTCAATCCCTAATACTTTACATAAGCTATAAAATGCGCCTGCATCGTATCGATTTAAGGTTACTGGTTTTGGGGTCATGTGTGGGCAACCGTTTAAAATTGGTATACATCTTTTACAGTAGTTACAATACATATAACCGGGCATGCATGGATTATTCATTTTTTTAATTCCCTTTGTCTATTGTGTGTTAACTGCCTTATGCCTTACCAGGCGGGGGCGGTTCTTAGGCCGCCCCGCTCGGTTGCCTTGGCTTATGCGCTGGGGTGGTTAGTCTGCTCTATTTTCTACGTACCATTTTATAAATAGATCTCTTGCGGTGTCGTCCTCCTCAAGCCATTCGGCCATAATGGCCGCGCTGTTTATAATCTCCTCTATGCCGTTAAGTGCGCTAATAGCCGCCGGGGCTAATTCTGAAAAATCGTCGATTACGGTTTGGGCTTCGCTCTCTTTTTCATTGTTTTCTAATTCGTCCATGTGTTTATACCTCGTTGGGGTGGTTACTTGTTTTTGGCATACCATTTAGAAAACTTTTTCCTCGCGGCTTTGCTTTCGTCAAGCCATAAGCCTAAAGGATAAGAGGCTAATAACTTTTTTTCAAAATATTCGCCTACGTTGCCATAATCGACTTTTTGGGCTTCATCGTCGCCCCATATTTTGGTTTTAGTTGCGTATGCATATCCTTGGCCCGCTCTTAATGCCTTTATTACTTTTTTTGCTTTGATTTTCTTTGCCATTTTTCTTTGTCCTTTTTTAGTTCTAATAGTTGATTTTTGTTAGGTCCTGCATTGATCTTGCTTTGGTGGTTCCCTGGGTTACTATCTTTTCAAATTGGCCTCCTTATAACAAAATAGGCGACTTAATAACCGTTTTTCTCCTTTGGTATTAAGTCGCCTTTTGATCTAAATATTATTAGTTTATACAATGATTCTATCATATTGCGCCTTTGTCTGTTTTGCGTTTGCATTGTATAAACCCTTTATTAACGGCCTAATATTCGCCTGGTAGCATGATGACCAGGCGGGCGCCGTCCTTGACTGCATATAGCTTTATATGGTCAAGGCTAAAATCTGTATATTCGATTGCCTGGGTATAAAGTACATTGCCGTTGCCGTCGTCGCATACTGCAAGGGCTGTGCGGCCCTCGTAAACGTGCAGCCCCCAAGATTGAAAATACTCCGCTTTTACCCTGGGCAAGCCCTGTACGCTTGCGATAATATCCATTAGCCAATATGCGCCGCCTTCCTTGGCCACGTATAAAGCGCCCTCGGTCAATAAGGCATTTTTGAATAAGCTGTTAAACCTGGTCAAGGTTTCGGACCCGCTAAACCGCCTTAAGTCTTTTTCATTGATTGTCATTTGATCGCCTCATTGATCTAATCTAATAAATAACTCGGGGTGAATTTCGCGCGCTTGCTTTTCGCTTATGCGTTTGCAGCGTTCGCATAAATAATCAAGGCTTACGCCGGTTGTCATTACTGGGCTGTCCTTTGTACTCAAAAAACCCGCTATGGCCTCCGCCGTTGGGTCGCCCTGGGCGTCTATAAAATAGTCATTATCTAATACGGCAATAACATTGCCTTCATGGTTGCCCAGGTTGGCCCGCGTTGCTTTGCGCTTTTCTTGGCGGTTAGGGTATTCTAAATAAAACTTAACGCCCTTCATTCGTCGCCCCTCAAGGGGTGTATAACTTCCCAGGCATTGACAAGGGCGCGCCCCAGGGGTGCAACCTCGCGCGGTGGTAAATCAAAATCAAGTGCGGCGGGGTTGTCTGGGTCGGTGTCGTCGTTTATCGATAATAAAATTTTGTCGTCAATTCTGTAAACCCTGATTAACTTGCCCTCATTACTGAATTGATAAAATAACTTAAATTTGATTGTCATTCGTCGCCC
>JAKQEF010000141.1 GCA_029558675.1 Bacteroidota bacterium
ATTTGCCGCCAGGCTGATGGCAGAGCCAATGGCCGTTCCCTGTTTTGACACTATACCCGGGTTTATGGATGAAAGGAACATCTTGGCCGAAGTATAGTCGTTGGTAACGGGTAGCTGCACAAAAGCATCGCCTGCAAAGACTATGAGCCCTACCCTATCGTTAGTGAGCTGTTCTACCAACCGCGAAATAGCCTGTTTGGCCCGCTCCAGCCTGTTAGGCTGAATATCCTGAGCCATCATGCTATTGGATACATCCAGCGCTATGATCAGCTCAATGCCCTTACGCTTTACCTCGGTGAGTTTGGACCCAAACTGCGGACCTGCCACTCCGAAAGTCATGAATGACAATGCAACGAGAAGAAAAACCAGCTTGATCCATCCCCTACGGAACGAGAGTCCCGGCATCAGCTGCTTAATCAACGGCAAATTGCCAAATGCCGACAACTTTCTCCTCCTAAGCATCGATGAAACGAGGTAAATGCCAAACAAAACGGGTATCAGCAATAGCAAATAGAGATATTCCGGATTGGAAAAACGAAACATGGCTTTCTACTTAAAACTCATTATTAAACAATACATTTTACAAATACCGAAATCAACAACCGCCTATGGCAATACCCTTAACCAGGTAGCCCTCAACACGATATCCAAGGCCAATGCAACGATGGCCAAAAAGGCGTAGAGCTGAAACTCTTCCTTCTTCTTGCTAATTTCAGTGACCTCAATTTTAGTTTTTTCCAGCTGGTCAATCTGTTCGTAAACCTGCTTAAGCCCTTTCCCGTCGGTGGCCCTGAAGTAATGCCCCCCTGTCATTTGGGCGATTTGCTTCAATACATTCTCATCAATCTCCACCTTCATATCCTGCATTCGAGTGCCAAAGGGTGTTTGCACAGGGTATGGGGCTGTACCCATACTTCCCACCCCAACAGTATAAACCCTGATGTTCAACGATTTGGCTATTTCTGCTGCCGTTATGGGGGCAATCTCTCCCCTATTGTTCACCCCGTCGGTCAACAGTATCACCACCTTACTGGTGGCATCGCTATCCTTCAGCCGTGCAACGGCTGTTGCCAAACCCACGCCTATGGCCGTACCATCCTCAATCAGACCAAGCTTCACATCCTTAAACTGGTTTACAACGGTACGCAAATCGGTTGTCAACGGGCACATGGTAAAACTTTCGCCCGCAAATACCACAAGGCCAATCCTATCGTTACGCCTACCCGATACAAACTGAATGGCTATTTCCTTTGCCGCTTCTAGCCTGTCGGGTTTGAAGTCCTGTGCCAGCATGCTACTCGAGACATCCAGCGCAATCATTATATCAATGCCCTCCGTTTCGACCAGTTGTTCCACATTGTGCGACTGGGGGCGTGCCAGTACCACAACAATCATTGCAAAAGCGAAAATTTTCAATGCGAACGGCAGGTGCCTGAGGTAAACGCGCAGCGAGAACGGAGCCTTCCCAACACCCATCAGGGTTGACATCTGCATACTTGCCGAGGTATCCTTTTGCTTGTAGATATACCATGCCACGATGGGTACAATCAAAACCATCAGGTAAAGCAGCTTTGGATTTGCAAATGCCATATTACTCATCATGTTCGGACTGTTTTTCAGGTTCAACTACGGGGTTTTCACCCTCGGACTGCACTGCTTCCTGCACCTGCATTACTTCATCCTGCTCCTGTTCCTGCTTCACCTCCTCTTCTTCCACCTTAGTTTCGTTTACAAACCGAAAACCGAAGTTGAGGCACTCCTCATTTTCGGCAATATCGGGTTTAAATCGTGCAAACTTCACCATGTCGGCCAGAGTCATCTTCTCGTCCAACGATTCCAGCAAATTGCTGTTAACAATGCCATTGTTCTTCAAATCCCTTATGGTTTCAAACGTTGTTTGCTCCATGGCCGAAACGCCAAACCGCCCGTCGATGTAAAAACGGATCACATCAATGAGTACCGTATAGTAATGCTTGGGATTATCGGTGTTCCACAATTTCTGGTCTTTTATCATTTCCAACTGACGAAGCGCAATAATATGCGGAGGCTCGGTACGCTTGGCAGGGAAGAAAACGGGTTCGCCTTTTTTCCGTTTTTTGAAATAGTAAATCAACAAAGCTATAATGGCTGCTGCCAGCAGTACAAGACCGGACCACTTTGCAATCTCGGCAAAAGTTACGGGTACCGAATAGGGCATTTTAATATCGTAAATAGGTGCCTTGGTAGTATCGGGAGGCAGGGTATTGACCCTTAACCAGAGCGGAGAAGTAAGTGCAGTATCAACCTTTGCCCCATCGGTGAATGGCAAAAGGATCCGAGGAATACGGTAATCGCCCTCCTCAAACGAAGTGAGGTTGAGTCTGTAGGTCAACTCCCTGTCGCCATTACGCTTGATAAGCGTATCTATAACAGGCGGTCCCAACACCTCAATGCCTTTGATAAGCGTATCGGCATAATTGGGAAAAAAGATATCGTATGTTCCGGGCAGGGAAGCCTTGATGTTCAATTCCACATGATCGCCAATGAGAATGGTATCGCCGGTGAGGGTGGCCTGAAATGCGAAAGCAGGTTGCTGGGCAAATGATTCATCCCTGACAAATAGAGTAA